>NZ_JBPBBB010000058.1:0-15689 GCF_050896375.1 Roseovarius tibetensis | reverse complement strand
TGCTTGGGACAGAAAACCGGGACGTATCATGGCCCCACATGAATCGCATGGCCTGCCAGCGTCAACTCAAAATCCGGATTCCCGAGGACTCGCGGTATAACAGAGATAAAGAGCCAAGCCTATTCGGAGCGAGGTTTGCAAGATCCGCGCAAACATCGGACTGGATAGAAGACACCATGACGCAGCAAAGCGGTACCGGAAGCCGGCCCGATACAAAACCAGCCTAAACCTGAGTATGAATCGCGGTGATCGACTTGGGCAACAGTAGCAACCGTTCGCTCCTTATCTGAGAGTTGGGAAAGAATTGCTGCAGCATGAAAGCGCTGATGATCCGTGTATGGTCGATCCGGGTCATGGCCGCCGCGAACGAGCATTTACGCGCATAGCCGATATTACAGTGCGTGAAGAGCCAGGCCCGCCAAGTATCCGGCAGCCAATGCACAAACGGAACGCCGTAATGCGGCTCGATCGGGAACCAGTAATTCGGCGTCTGGATATAATGACTCTTGCCGACCCTGCGGGCCTCGTCAGCATAGCGTTTCATGTTCTGGTAACTGCCGACATGCTCGATCACGCTGTTGGAATGTACCAGATCGAACGCGTCATCGGAGAATTCAGGCATGTTGCAGGCATCACCGACGACCGACACGATCCGCAGATCCGGGCTGACCTTGGAATGGGTATCGAGTTCCGACTGAAAGTTGAGACATGTGATCCGGACCTTGTCGCGCAGGTCGGGCGCCAGTATTTCCCAGTAAGCTGGGCGGCCCCCCGTATCCAGGATGGAAACTTCGGGTTGATCCTTCAGAATGTTTCGCAGCATGGATTCGCAGATCTCGAAGCGCTTTTTCCGGAACCGTCCCTGCAACTTGTAAAAGAGTTTGCCCCGCTTCATGCCGCTGTCCTGTAATTTCATCAAAACACGCGTTGCATACCATCATGCCCGAAATGAAGTCGAGGCGATTTCCGCATATCCTCGTATCGACACCCCTCTGGCCGTGCGGGCTTGACGCTGTTCGAGGCGCGGAGGCACTTCACTGGTCGCGGAAGGCGCGGCGCAGGTGGTCGGTCAGTGGGCGGACGAGATAGCTCAGCACCGTGCGTGCGCCGGTCTGCAGAAAGACCTCGACCGGCATGCCGGGCAGGATGGCCTGGCCGTCGAGGCGGGCCAGTTCTTCGGACGGGATGGCCAGTGTCACCCGGTAGAAGTTTTGCCGCGTCGCCGGATCAGTGACCGTGTCGGGCGAGATATCCGACACGGTGCCGAAGATCTCGGGCGTGGTCCGGGTGTTGAAAGCGGTGAAAACCACCTTGGCCCGCTGCCCCCGCGCCACCTGGTCGATCGCGTCGGGGGGAACCCGGACCTCGAAATCGACCCCGCCCGCGACCGGGATGATCTGCAGGATCGTCTCGCCCGGCGGCACGACCCCACCCCCGTTGAAAACCTGCATCTCGTGCACGATGCCGTCTACCGGCGACCGGATCGCGATCCGGTCGAGCTGATTGCGGGCGGTGACGATCTGCAGGACCAGCTCTTCGGCCTCTCTCACCGCGGCGCGCAGGTCGGTGACCACCTGTTCCCGGAACTGTCGCTCCGATTGCAGGATCTCGAGCTCAGTATCGCGGATCGTATTGCGCAGACCGGCCAGGTCGGATTGATATTCAGCGATCTCCCCCAGAAGCCGGGCACGCCTACGTTGCAATTCGAGCATCGGACCCTTGCGGGCCAGCCCCTCCGCGTGCAGCGCGCTGACATCGGCCAGTTCCTGTTCGATCAGGGCCAGTTGATCGCGGCGGGCGCCGGTCACCCCGTCCATGCCGTCAATCTGACCACGCAGCTGCGAGATCTTCTCGCGCAGTTGCGTCTCACGCCCCGTCCTCACCTCGCGACGGGCCTTGAAGATCTCTGCCTGGCCCCGGTTGATCCGTCCGAGCGCAAGCCCACCGATATAGGTGGTGTCATAGTCGAAACGCGGTGTGTCGGCCCCGGCCTGTTCTGCAGTCAGGCGGGCGATCTCGGCACGGGTTTCGGCCAGGCGGTGACGGTACATGTCGAGATTGATGCGCAGCAGCGTGGGGTCGAGCCGCAAGAGCACATCCCCCGCGCGCGCCATGTCCCCGTTGGCGACGCGGACCTCCTCGACGATGCCGCCATCGAGCGTCTGCACCATCTTGGGCTGGCCGCGCACCACCGCCGATCCGGAGGCGACGACCGCCCCGCTGATCGGGGTCAGCGCCGCCCAGCCCACGACCAGGATCAAGAGCGCGAACCCGGCAAGGATGCCGCCACGACCTGCAGTGGACAGGCCGATCTTGAGGCGGGGGGGGGAGGTGTCTGCGGACATCTTTACCTCTTCACTGCGCCACGACCGAGACCGGGCGCGGCGCGCTTTTCAGCACCTCGTCCTTGTCGCCGAATTTCGCCACCCGACCCTGATGCAGAAGCAGGATCTTGTTGACCGCGGTGATGGCGCTTGGCCGGTGCGCCATGACCACGACGACGCTGCCTTGCGCGCGCATGCTGCGGATGGCCTGTGCCAGGGCATCGTCGCCACTCGCGTCGAGATTGGAATTGGGCTCGTCCAGCACGATGAGGCGCGGCGCGCCGAAGATCGCGCGCGCCAGCCCCAGCCGCTGGATCTGGCCCCCCGACAGGGGCCGGGTCATCCGGTCCATATGGGTGGCATAGCCATCCGGCAGGCCGAGGATCATCTCGTGCACCCCGGCGATGCGCGCCGCCGCGATGATGTCGGCATCCTGCGCCTGCGCATCGAAACGCGCGATATTCTCGCCCACGCTGCCGGGCAGCATCTGCAGGGATTGCGGCAGGTACCCGACATGACGTCCCAAGACTTCGGGCGTCCATTGATCGAGCGTCGCCCCGTCGAGCCGGACCTGCCCCGCATCGGGCTGCCACGCCCCGACGAGCAGCCGCGCCAGCGTGGATTTCCCAGCCGCGCTGTTGCCCACCACGCCCAGGCCGTCCCCGGCCGTCAGCGCGAACCCGACCCGGTCGAGAATGCGCGGCGGATCGATCCCGGCCCCGGCCGGGGCCAGCTTGGTCAGGCCGGTGACCTGCAACTCCCCCGCCGGGGCCGGCAAATTGACGCGTGGCTTCTCGGCGGGCACGCGGTCGAAGACGTCGCGCAGGCGTCGATGCGCCTCGCTGGCGCGCCCGATGGCGCCCCACTGGCCGATCACCTGATCGACGGGGGCCAGGGCCCGGCCGGCGATGATCGAGGCGGCGATGATCATGCCCGGCGAGATCTCCTGGCGCAGGGCCAGGAAGGCCCCCATGGTCAGGATCGCCGATTGCAGCAGCAGCCGGAATGATTTCGAAAAGGCCGCGAACCCCTCGGAGCGGTCGCTGCCCACCTGGGCGGCGGCCAGGGCCGCGTCGTGCAGCCCCCGCCAGCGCGCCACCACCCGGTCGCGCATGCCAAGCGCGTGCAGGGTTTCAGCATCACCGCGCGTCTGCTCGACAAAGCTGCGTTCGACCCCGTCCATCGACATCCCCTGCCGGATCGAGGCCCGCGTCAGCCACTGGTTCAGCAAGGCCGCCACCGCCACCACCCCGGCCCCGGCCAGTGTCAGCGCGCCCAGCCATGGATGGATGAGAAAGATCAGCACCAGGAAAAGCGGGGTCCAGGGCAGATCGAAAAGCCCGGTGATCGCCCCGCCACTCATGAAGCCGCGTATCATCTCGAGATCGCGCACCGGCTGCGCGCTAGACTCGGCCGCGTCGCACGGACCGGTGCCGCCGGATCGCAGGGTGGTGCGGAACGCCTCCTCGCCCACTTTCGAATCGAGCCGCAGCGCAGCACGCGACAAGAGCCGCTTGCGCAGGAACTCGTACAGGCCAAGAAACGCGTAGAGCACCACGACAATCGCGAACAGCCCCAGAAGCGTGGCGACAGACCCCGAGGACAGCACCCGGTCGTAGATCTGCAGCATGTAGACCGGGCCGGTCAGCATCAGCAGGTTGATGAAGGCGCTGAAGATACCCACCAGCACGAGTGTCCCCCGCAGCCCCCGCAAGGCCCCGATATATATATTGTCCGCGTGTTCGCCGGTATTCATGCCGCTCTGCCGTGCTGTGTCATGATTTGTCATACTGGCCGAGTATTGCCCTGCGCCCAATATCATGTCGCCTCTAAGATGGTATGACGCGGGATTGCCATGGCAGCGTGGCAAGTATGTGTCGCGATGCGGGCTTTTGGGCGGGATTTTGCGCAAATTGTCGACGATATCCCCGGCGCGGGCGCCTCATCCGCGCTGCGGCCGAACCGCGGCCTCGTGCCGAGGCGCGCCACGAGGATCGCGCCGGCCAAGACGATCAGGACGCCGGTGCCGGAATAGATCAGCAGCGCCATCCAGATCCCCTGCCCCATCAGCAGCGCGGTCAGGGCGGCCACGACCCCGATTACGCTTCCGGCGAGGGTTAATCCGACGATCATGGGACGCCCTTCCTGACGGCAAGGGTGAACTGAATGGATCGCGCGGACGCAACCCATTCCCGTTTTGGGTAAATAAGAACCTTTGCGACCAAAGCCGAGCACGATTAAGACAAGATCTTGTCAAGAAAGCGCTACCACGACCCCGCCCCATATCCATGGCCGGTCAGTCGCGAGCGGTTTTGTCGGCGCGCTTGCGCACCCAGCCAAGGAAGGCCGCATCGGGGCTGCGCAGACGGGGCTGGCCGGTGGCGGCCCACCAGGCGCGCCAGTCCGCCTCGAGGGCGTAGGCATCCGCGCCGGGGATCAGGCGGCGCGCCTCGTCCAGCGCCTCGGCGCCGGGGCGTGGCCCCTCGCCGGGAGCCAGCTTGATGCAGCGCGGCCGCACATGGATGATATCGCCCGGCGCCTCCGAGAGTTCGTAATCAGGCAGATGGTCAGCGGCGATCATGTCGCGGATCATCCGGCGGAACACCCGGATCGGCGAGGCCGAGCCGGACTTGTGCGCCAGAACGGCCAGCGAGACGCGCCATTCGGGCTGATGGCCGCAATGCTTGCGCGCCAGCTCGTAGATCCGCCGCTCCAGCGGTTTGCGCAGGCGGAAATAGTCGCGGCTGAGGGTTAGCACGGATTTGGCCAGCACCGCCCGGTAAAGCCATTCGGCCAACGACACCTTGACCGACACCATCCGCCCTCCCCGCGTCCGGCGCTGGATCTGCCACGCCTCGATCAGGCCGAAGCCGGAGGTCTCCTCGATCTCGTCGGTGGTGATGTTGGTGGTGATGCGGGTGCCGGCCAGACGCTCGAACGCCTCGACCAGCCGGCGGTACCCGTCGCCGGAGGTTTCGCGATTCGTCGCCACCAGAAGATCATGCGCACGCAGATGCACCACACGGCTGATCGGGCGCCCGGCATTGAGCGCCGCCATCAGCTGGCTGATGCAGTAGATCAGAATGTCCTTGTCGAAAAGCGTCGCCCGCCCGCGCACCGACGGCGTCACCGTGATGGTCACGTTATTATGTGCATATGACAGCACCCGCAGATCCGCCCGGGTCGAGAGCGAAAAGAGCGGGTGTTCCATCGTCGCGAGGTCGTTCTTCGGAAGCGCATCGAGGATGTCGCAGACAAAGAAATCCGCCGTCGGATGCCGTTCCGGAAGCAGTCTGCGCTGCCGTGACCCTGCCTCGCCGTCCATGCCCGTCCCTGCTCCAGCGTGCTCTTTTGTTTCGGGGTTTCATTATCACCACCTTATCCACAGGCCGCCGCCTGCGTCCAGCAAACAGGGCGCGATCATCGTGGGTTCGGAATCACGCTATCGTGGGTTCAGAGTCACCTTATCGTGGGTTCGGAATCGCATGCCAGCTTGTGATGGGCTGAATATCCCTTGAAATCAAAGGTATGCATGTTTCACGGTTTCGCGTAACATAAAATAACAATCTAATAACAACAGGGTTTTTTTGAGCTCCCCGCCATTTCCACCTCGGTGACTGGCTGAACTGCCTGAAATTGCCGAGAAATCAGCCCGAACCATACGAATCGCATCGCCAACAAGGCAGGAAAATATTCCCATGTTCGGATTTTTAGGGTACATATCCTGAAACATAGCACATGAGGCAAATAATGGCACATGACGGGTCTTCTTCCCTGCCCCCGTATTTCAACATCTCTCCGGATGCGGCAATGGCAGATCTCGATGCTCCGCAGCAGACGACGGATTTCGGGCGCATTGCCGAGGCCTGTCTGCGCGGACGCCGCGACCTTGCCTCGCGCGGGCTTGACGATGGCGGCGGGCGGCAGCTGCGACGGTTCTCGACATGGGAGATCACCCGCTACCTGATCCCCATTGCCACTGCGCATTTCCGCCGCGTGCTCAAGGCCAATCCCGACCTGCCGCAGGGTCGGTCGGAGACGGCAAGCGGGGCGAAGTGGTTCACCCTCGACGAGGTGTTGCGGTTGCGCGCGCATTTCGCAGCGGAAGGATCAAAGACCAAGGAATACCAGCCCTGGCGCCCCGAGGGTCTGCCCGCCAAGATGGTCGCGGTGGCCAATTTCAAGGGCGGCGTCGGCAAGACCAGCACGGCGGCGCATCTGGCCATGTCCGCGGCGCTTGATGGCTACCGGGTGCTGGTAATCGATCTCGACAGCCAGGGGTCGATGACCTCAATCTTCGGCGGCAAGGTCGAGGATGAATGGTCCACCATCTTTCCGCTGCTGGCGCGCCATTACGGCCGCCACCTGCAAGAAGACAACCGCCAGCGCGCGCAGCGTAACGAGGCGCCGCTGGCGATCGATGACACGCTTCATGATGCGATGAAGATGCGCGCGCAGGATCTCATCCAGAAGACACACTGGCCCAATATCGACCTGATCGGCGCGCAGTTGAACCTTTACTGGTCCGAGTTCCAGATACCTGTCTGGCGCATGGCCGCACGCAGCTGGAAGCTGTGGGATGCGCTGACTGAAAGCCTCGAGGCCGATGGCGTGCTGCAGGATTACGACCTGGTGTTTCTCGACACCCCCCCTGCCCTCGGCTACCTCACGATAAATGGTCTGGCCGCCGCCGATATCCTGCTGGTACCCCTCGGCGCCTCGTTCCTCGAATTCGATTCCACGGGCCGGTTCTTCGAGATGCTGCATGCCACCTTCCAGTCCATCGAAGAGGGGGAGAATATGGCGGCGCGCGCCCTTGGCCGTGAGGGGGTGCGGTTCGAATGGGATGCGGTGCGCGCCATCATCACCCGCTACGATGCCGCGCAACAGGCGGAACTGGCCGGATTGATGCAAGCCTATCTGGGGTCTGCGCTGGCGCCGCAGCGGCAGGATTACACCGCGCTGATCGGGCAGGCCGGCGAACAGGTCAGCGGCATCTATGAGGCCGATTACCGCGATTTCAACCGCGAGACCTATATCCGCGGGCGCGAAACCTTCGATGCGACTTATGCCGCCTTCAAGAAGCTCCTGTACGGGGTCTGGCGTCGTGACGAACTGGAGAAGACCTCCTCGGAGGCGGCACAATGAGTGCTATCCTGATCTGCGCCCTGCCCCCGAAATGTTTCGCGTGCGAAACATTTGCCCCGCACCCCGTTTGTTTCGCATGCGAAACATCCGTTCTGTCTGGCCCCGCATCTTGGGAGGGTTTCCATGGCCAAGCGTAAACGTCTCGGGGGTCCGCTGCAGGATCACCTCGCCCCGCAAGGCGCTGCGTCAAGCACCGCGGCATCGGCCCCGATCGCCCGGATCGCCGGGGAAACGTCGGTCAACGCGGCCTTCGACGAGGTCCGGCAAGAGCTTGACAGTGCGCGTACCGAAGGCCGGCTTGTCCTGCGGTTGCCACTCGATGGGATCGAGACCGCGTGGCTGATCCGCGACCGCATCGAGCCGGGCACCGCAGAGGATCCGGAATTCGCGGCCCTCGTCGATAGCCTGCGCGATCACGGACAGCGCAGCCCGATCGAGGTCGTCGATATGGGGCAGGGGCGCTATGGGCTGATCTCGGGCTGGCGGCGCCTGACCGCCCTCAGGCAATTGCATGAGGACACTGGCGAGGCGCGTTTCGCCACGGTCCTCGCCCTGCTGCGGCAGCCAGAGAGTGCACAAAGCGCTTATCTGGCCATGGTCGAGGAAAACGAGATCCGCCTTGGCCTGTCCTATTACGAACGCGCGCGGATCGCCGCGAAAGCGGTCGAGGCCGGTGTCTACCCGTCCACGAAAGCTGCGCTTCAAGCGCTGTTCGCCACGGCTTCGCGCGCGAAACGCTCCAAGATAGGGTCCTTCCTGACCTTGTATCAATCCCTGGGGGAATCTGTACTTTTCCCTCAGGCGCTGACCGAACGGGTGGGTCTGTCACTGGCGAAGATCGTGGAGGATGACGTCGCCGCCTTGGCACGGCTGCGCCGCCATATGGAGGCTGCGCCTGCGCGTAATTCGGAAGACGAACAAACCATGCTCGCAGATTTTATTGCGGCGGAGACCAATCTCCCCGAGTTCCCCGCGAGGGCACCGAACGCCTCCGCGAAAAGTTCGCCGAAACCTCACGACCGCCGCACGCTACCGACTGCAAACGAGATCTCTCCGGGTGTCCATCTCAAACAAAGCGGGGGCGCGCTTCACTTGTCGGGGCCGGGTGTCGATGCAACATTCCGGGCGCGACTGGAAACATGGCTCCGCGAGAGTGCGCAGGACTGACAGCCGGCGCAAATGTTTCGCGCGCGAAACATTTCGCATCGGCTACAGTCCCGTGGCTTTCGTCAGTTTGAAGCGGAACCCGAAGTGGCGGATAATCAGCAGCCACATGGCTTTGGCATGCTGAGGCGAAGACACGATCGTGCTCGACAATTAGGTGAGCGGCAACCGGGACGCCGTCGCCTATTCGCGCTCAAGGTGGACGAGCGCCACGTGCAGAAGCATTTCGGTCACGCCTCCGCCGAGTTAACATCTTCCCCGGCCTGAAGGCCGGAGATTTCCGGTATGGCGCTCAGCCTCACCGATAGTTCTCGTTTCAACGGAGACCGACGCCTTCGATGCAAGTGATCACCCCCTGCTCGAAGAGGTCAGCCGCCGCCTCGAAGGCAGGACCGCCCGGCAGAAGAACCCCCACCCCCAGGGCTCCCTTGCTTTCGCCAGCTGGGTCTGTGCCCGGCTCGGCGGATGGACAGGATACTATGGAAAGCCGGGACCCATCGTCATCCTCAACGGCTGGACTGAATTCCAGTCGCTTAAACAGGGCGCGGCACTTGGACGATCCATGCCGCTCCAAGAGAGAAACGATGTGTGAATCCGATAGCCCTGATGGAAGGGGTATCCTGCGAGGTAGACGATGGCCAGATGACCCAAGTGATTCGGTCGTCGAAACTTTATGGGATTTTCCAGCACATTAAGAGCACCAACCTTGGCAGAAAGGCAGAAGTATACAGTTGGTGAGGTGGTTGAAACAAGGATAGGGGGTTTATGCGAAATCCGTTTCAATCCTGGGTTGCTATATTCGCCATGTCTTCAAGGTTTAATTGAATGTCAAATGGGTGGCTGATATACATACATGTATGTTAAAAACTGTACTCGGTTTATCCGCATCAGCGAGAAAACTGGGATTAGGGTGCCTTTCGTGAATATGAAAAATGGTTACGGAATATCTGTTTGGTGTGGTTTCGTGGGTTTTGCGATGCTGGGTTCTGTATCGGCCAGTGCATCGACAGTTACGGTGATTGATCCAGGCACCCGTCGCGGTGGGCCAGTCTCCCAAACGTTTCTTGAAAACCAAGGTGAGAATGTCAGTCTCGTCCGGACGCAACACGGGATCTCCTGTGTTGCCAGTCGGGTCTTGCCGATTGCTGACGCATCGTATTCCGCACCAGACGGCACTCCGGTTTCCTTTGAAGATGTGACCCGCAGCCCTGCCAGCTCGGTCCAAGCCATCGCGCATCCGGACGAACCGGTCACGTTCCGTGTTCAGCTGAAATACTCGCCCGATCCCTCAAGGCCGATTGAAATGCGGATCGACGGCCAGACGCTTGACCTCGTGGACGCGCTCGAGCCTAGCAGTGACAGCTTGTTGCTGACAGGCGACACGGCGCAGTTGCTGGCGAATGAGATGCGCCGCGGCACCGCTCTGACCCTGCGTGCGACATCGGATGCAACGGGTCGACAGATTACCGACCGTCTAATGGCACCGGATATGGCCGGACTGGACTCCTGCCTGGTCACACTGGAAGATCTGCCATCTGTCGATGATCGGCCGACCGCTGAAGTTTCGAATTATGATGTGGCGGATGCTGACATACCGGGCTTAGCCATGGAATTTCGGGATGGGGATGAGCGCGTGGCTGTCACCTCGGACGAGGATGTGTTGGAGAATGTGGGCACGATGCCTGCAGAAGAGGCTGCTGCCGCCCAACCTGTCGTGCCCGTTCCGGTTACAGGTCTGCGGCTCGAGTTTACCGCACGGCCAGATCCCGAACTGCGCATAGACCCGAGCGCTTTGAAGCACTGCCGGATGCGCGACATACCCGACGACGTCTTTCTAGGGCAACTGAGATCTGTGACCGGCTTTTTCTCGCAAACGCAGGATGTCTACGTCGCTTTCGATGATCGCGGTGAGCTTCAGCGCGCGTACATTCCCGGAATATTCGACTCCGACCTGACCGCGGGAACGAACCGCTCCCGTATCAGCCTGGCCGCCGACTCCAATCTTCCCGACCAGCCCAACACGGTGCGCGGCTGCCTTGGCGATGCACCTCTGCAGGCACCGGTCTGTGCCATCTCGAAATCAGGAGATGATGGCTATACCGTGGCCGAATGCGGCGTTCTTGGCATGTCGCAGACGCTCGATGAGTATTTGGAAGAGATGCTTTTGCCGTTCTTCGCCGGCCCCGATGAGGCGATACCTGCCATGACCACAGCCAGAGAGCGCGCGGGTGATGATACATCCTTTTCTAGGTCTGTCGACAGTAGTAGCAGCTTTCGCAGCTCCAGCGGGCCCGTAGGTAACGGTGGTCTTAGCAGTCCGGTCAATCCTAGTGACCTCGGGTCTGATATTATCGTTTCTGGTGGTTCTAGTACCGACACGGGCGAGGGCGGCAGAGATGTTCCGATGGTTCCCCTGCCGGCCGCGTTTTGGATGATGTTGCTCGCATTGACCGGATTGTCCGGTGTCAGCGTTCTGAAACACTGCAAAAAGCACCTCTGACTTAGTGCAATCCCTCCGCCGTTCTCAGTGGTCATCGAGGCAATAAGACAGGTACGTTCGAATCTTGGCAATTTATTGATGAAACTCCGACAACATATGTGATAAGGACTGAACTGTTGGATTCAGAAAGGCTTTCCTTGTCCGACTCGTGCGCCTTGGTCTTGCCCAAGTGTGAAAACCCAAATCATCACGAAATTTTCAGGTTTGATGTGAGAGGCTTAACTTTAGTTGTCGCCTTTGTGCTGTTCGCGGCATCGTCGGCGATGTCGGCCATGTCTTGTACGGCTCCCACCAATGCCAGCGAGCTAGTCCAACGGCTTGTGCAGCAGATCAACGAAGAACGTCGGCGCTTCGGTCTGTCGCAATTTCAGATGTCCCCCTCGCTCGTCAGAGGGGCCCAAATACATGCTTGTGACAATGCTAACCACAACCGGCTCAGCCATATTGGCACGGATGGCAGTTCGCCGGGCAAGCGCGTCTTGCGCGTGGGTTATGACTTTGAGCTGATCACCGAAAATGTGGCAATTGGCTATGCGACGGCCGAACAGGTGCTCGAAGCCTGGTTGCGGTCTTCCACACACCGGATAAACATTTTTGAACCCCGGACAAACGAGTTGGGCTTGGCAGTCGCACGTGGGCGCGACGGACGACTGCATTGGGTCATGAATGGCGGTCTGCGCTGAAACGTAGACCATGCGTGTAAGCGTATCGGATTCGATCCGTTTCAGAATACGCGACCTTGACGATAGTGTCGCGAAAAACGCGCGATGCCGGTCATCCCAGTCTGATCGTGGTTACTACGGGCATTGATTGATGATGTGATCGCCCCCCGACGGCATCAATGTGCCAAGATGGGTCTACGATGATCCAAAAAGGAGGACGGTCATGTCGGAGATTATCACGGTCGGGCTCGACCTGGCGAAGAACGTGTTCCAGGCGCATGGAGCCGATACCACAGGCAAGGCAGTGCTTCGCAAGAAGTTGAGACGGCACCAGGTCCTTGAGTTTTTCGGACAACTGATTGCAATCGTCGAAGATCCGGAATGCGATCTGCCTGCCGACGCCATCCCCCGGCAACCCACACAGATCGAGAATGGACCTGATTTCCCCATCTGAGGAATGTCTGTCTATATCGGATTGGCATGTGCGAATCAGGTTGAGCTTGCCGGTTGCGACTCTTCGACTGCGCGCATGGTGACCGATAAGTATTTCCATAAAAGCTTATAATTTAAGCAAGTATTAACAATCCTAACGTGAGTGCAAATTCACTGACACAACGTCCGTTTGTAATATGACGATGTTTCACAACCTTGTCGCTAATTCTTCTAAAGAGCGCAACCGTGGTGTGCTAAATTTACGACGCGCCGATGCTTTACGCTTTTTTCTGCGTGTGGTACCGCGTCTGCGCAAAACTGCTGATCCCAGCATCCCCAATTGTGGGATCAGCAGGGGGGGTGGTCCTGCGGGCCACCCCTTTTCAATGCGCGTCACTCCATCAATCTGAATTTTCTATTACTAAAGGCATCTTAGCTATCTTTTCGTGTCTGGAGCAAGCCCTTTCTGATCCAGCAGAGTCAAACCAGCCCCAGTTTTTCGGCCCGTTCCAGCAGCATCTTGACCGATGAAGGTTGCCATCTCGATCGTCCGCGCGGTGTGCGTTCGCGCATGGCCTCGAGCCGATCGCAGATCGCCTGCAATGTGATGTCCGGATCCGCGCCCTTGATCGCCGCGACAATCGCGGGCAGCCGGTCGTCGGTGTCACGGCGACCGGCTCGGCCAAGCACCGTCTCGGGCAGGAAGTCATCGCGCACGTAAGCCTTCACGGCGCGCAGCAATCGACTCTGGGTCCAGCGCCGATCCGGGGGCAGTGGCGCGTTGATGATCCGCAGCACGTCTTCCCAGGGCATGTCAGGCCGCAGGCGCCGGACATGCGGCACCCACTCCTGCGCCGTCTCGCCCAGTCGCTCCATGTAACCGTCCTGACGCGCCAGCCGGACCTTACGCAGCGCTGCGGGATCTTTTGCCCGTAGACCTGGATTGCCGCCCACACGCCCCTCATTGCGTGCGCTGGCCAGCCCGGCCTTTGTGCGTTCACGGATCAGGGCGCGCTCGAACTCGGCCGCAGCCCCCAGGACCTGCAATGTGAACTTGCCCTGTGGGGACGCGGTGTCGATCGGGTCCTGGATCGAGCGGAAGAAGGCGCCCTTGGCCTCGAGCCGTTCGATCACCTCGAGGAGATGCGACAGTGAACGTGCCAGACGGTCGATCCGCACCACGACCAGCGTATTCCCTTTGCTCACACGCTCCAGAACCCGACCCAGCACCGGCCGCGCCCGATCGCCACCAGAAGCGTGCTCTTCATGGATCTCGACGCAGCCGGCGGCTTTCAGAGCCTGTGCCTGGGGCAGGGGGGTCTGATCTTCGGTCGAGACGCGGGCGTAGCCGATCAGCATCAGATGAACAGGTCTAGAAGGAGGGCGACGCTCGTGGGAGCAAAATCATTCATGTTCGGAAAGTCACTCCGCCCGCTGTCATTCTTCAGAGAAATAGTCCTTGCGAGATGCTACGCGTCCCATCCAATCCTGCCCGCCGAAGGCAACCACAGCGACCTGAACACAATCTTCTTGATCCGTCAGACGGAAAACGATCGTCAGCATCCGTCCCTTTCCTTCGTGTCGCACCCGCCAACCAGAAAGGCGATCGGCCAGATAAGGGCCCGACCGCGGATCTTCGAGAATGCTCGCAAGTAAAGCTTCAACCTCATCAAGTCGCCGTGCCGCCGCGCGCTTGTCACCTGACGTCTCGGCGACGTGACGCACCAGCTCTCTCAGGTCGCGCCGCACAAGTGGATGACGCTCCACGCGGATCATTCTGCCGCTGAATCGCTCTCGAACTCCAGGGTATCGAGATAGGCCCGCGCATCAACGGTGAACTCATCCAAGCTGTCCACAGGCTCCCACTGGTCCAGCGGAAGCGCGAGGCGCCGCATGACCTCTGCTTCGAGCAACGCCTGGTCGCGCTCGCGAGATGCACGGGCGCGGGCAAGCTCACCGGAAACAGCCGCGCTGACATTCGGATAATCTCCCCGCTGAACAAGCTCTTTCGCGTAGGCGAAGGCTGCGTCTGTGAAACTGACTGATTGCTTTTGTACGCCCATCTGCTGCTTCCCCTCTTGGTGCTCCATCATACTACCACAGAGACCACATAAGGGTCCACAGCCCCAGAGATTTATGCCAAGTGTGGCAATTTGCAATATAATTAGTCACCAGTAAACGACCGTTTGTAAACGCATGCAACGACAGTCTCTGTGGTCGCGATCGCTCCAGGCCCCTTGGTTTACTTACGCTGAGCGTGACGCGGGAGATCTTGCGTGCATGCATGGGCGATGCCTGCGTGGACAGGAAGGTGACCTTTCCAAAAAACACTTGGTAATGTGCAAAATACTCGTAATTTAAACATATGAAACCCTATCCTACTGAACAAAGCGGCATTTCCGAGAGCCACAGCGAGAACCTTTATGATGGCGAGATCGCCGAAGAGGACCTGTGGTTTCTTCCCGGCCCGACGGGAGATGAGCAGGATTATCTGCCGCCCCTGCCGCGGGCCGAAGCCGATGAACGCGCGCAGATTGCTGCGTGGGAACTGGCGCAAGGCGAACAGGCAGCGCATCTGGCACACGTTTCAGCCCGGTTTGGCGCCCTGGACGAACGGCTTCGGCGCAGCCCCGAGGGATGGCGGCACCGACTGGCCCTGATCGAGGCCTCGGAACTCAGCTGGCTGACAGGGCGTCGGATTCCGACCGACCGTCTGGGGCTGTGGCATGCCATGCGGATTAGTGCGGCCAGCGATGACACGAGCACTCTTCAACGCGCCACCTGGGCGTTTCGACGTCTGGTGGGTGGCCCGGGGCCTGAGCCGGATCTGGCAGGCTTCCTCGGTCGGCGAGAGATTCCAGGGCAAGACCTCCTGTCCGAGAAGATCGCGACCTGGAATGCGATCATGTCGGCTGCCGGGACACTGCACCCGATCGTTCGCGCAGGCTTTGCGTTCCACCTCTGGCCCCTGAGTGGGATCGGCATCGAGGGCAATCGTCTCGAGGGTGCCGTGGTTGCCGGACGTATGTCCGCCAGCGACGGGCAGGGGGGCATCCTGTTCGTACCGATGGTGATGGGTGGGGCAGGAACCTTGCGTGGCGGTGGTGATCCGGCAGAGCGTCTCCGCAACTGGTTGAAGGCAGCGGAGCAGGGCCTCGTTCGGGCCATGCGGCACATCGACCGACTGGAATGCTGGGAAACCACGGCCAAGGACCGGACTGCACGCCTCTCGGGGCGCACGCCGCCGCGATTGATCGAGGTTTTTTGCAGCTGGCCCCTGGTAACCGCCCCTATGGCAGAAAAACTTACCGGCGCCAGCCGGGCCGCGATCCAGAGAAACCTTGCATGGCTTGAAGCCCAGGGCCTCGTGAAGGAGATCACGGGGCAGGGACGGTTCCGCGTCTGGCGGGCAATGATGTAAGTGTCTGATTCAATATGGGATGAATGACACTGAGCAGA
>NZ_JBPBBB010000057.1:0-15825 GCF_050896375.1 Roseovarius tibetensis | reverse complement strand
TTGCCATTTTGCTTTTTGTCATACCCATCATCCTTACTTAAGTTGATGGTCTCCGACAAATCCGGGGCGATTCAGTCAAGTTTTCAGCGGGGGCGTCTCCGCGGGCTTTACGACCCCGGGCAGGCCGAGATCCTGCTGGTCAGACCATGGGACCAGCGTGACGCCGAAGACGTGAGTGTCCTGCTTCACGAACTTGTCCATCACCGTCAGGCGCCCCATCACTGGTACTGCCCGGCCGCGCAGGAGTTGCCGGCCTACCGGCTTCAGGAGGCATGGCTGGCAGAGCGCGGCATGCGCGCGGACGTGAACTGGGTGGCCGTGGTCCTGGATTCCGGCTGCACCCGGCGCGATATTCACCCCGAATGATCCGACCAAGGCGTCGATCCGCGTACCTGTGAGCCGCCGGAGCCCATGAGCAAAAGTCGCAAATCAGTGCTTGTCTTATCCTGACGTCGGCTCCTGAGGTATGAAGGAGCCAGTGCCCGCCACGCCATTTATGGCGGGCACTGGCGGCGGTTGGATCGTAAAGTGCTGGGTCGTGATGGACCGTTTCTGAGTGTGATCAACCGCCGTCTTCACCACTGGGCCTGAACGGATAGCTACCTTCCCAGTTTCCTCGAGCCCCGGCGCACGGCCGAGAAGGCCCTCGTGGCTGTCATACAGGAAGCCTACGTTCAGGGGATTTCCACCCGCTCGGTGGACGATCTGGTCAAGGCCATGGGCGCGGGCGGCATGTCCAAGAGCCAGGTTAGCCGGCTCTGCGCCGAGATCGACGAGCGCGTGAACACGTTCCTGTCGCGGCCCTTGGAGGGGGCCTGGCCCTACCTCTGGCTCGATGCAACCTACGTGAAGGCGCGCGATGGTGGCCGGATCGTAAGCCGTGCCGTGATAGTGGCCGTCGCAGTCAACGAGGACGGCAAGCGCGAGGTGCTGGGTGTCGCCACCGGCCCCTCCGAGGCCGAGACGTTCTGGACCGACTTCCTGCGGTCTCTTGCCGACCGAGGTCTGCGTGGGGTGAAGCTGGTGATCGCCGATGACCACAAGGGGCTGCGCGCGGCCGCACGCCGGGTCTTCAACGCGACCCACCAGCGCTGTCGGGTTCACTGGATGCGCAACGCCCTGGCGCATACTCCGGCCAAGCAGCGCACGGCCGTGGCGGCGATGGGGCACCAAGCCCCCTCACGCCCCTCACGCGAGATCTTCTTGCGCTTGGTGCGGCGCAGCCACAGCCGTTCTTCGCGGTAGATGCGCTCGACGACCTTGACGTTCACCCTGAAGCCCTCGCGGACCAATTTTGCATGCAGCATGCGATAGCCATACCTCCGGTGCTTGCCTGACAGCGTGATCAGGCGTTCCCTCAACCGCGCGTGGCGGTCTGGTCGGGCCTGATAAGCCAGGCTCGACCGTGAAATCCCGACCAGCCTGCACGCCCGCCGTTCCGTGAACTGATACTCCGTCGTCAGCTTTTTTACCGCGGCACGGCGGTGTGCAGGCTTCAGGAGTTTTTTGCCAGCAGCCCCTTCAGGCCCGCGTTGTCGAGCATGGCATCGGCCAGGAGACGCTTCAGCTCGGCATTCTCGGCCTCCAAATCCTTCAGACGACGCAGCTCGGACACCATCATGCCGCCATACTTGGCCTTCCACTTATACAGCGTCGCATCCGACATGCCGTGCTTGCGGCACAGCTCCGAGACCTTCGCCCCGGCCGCATACTCCTGCAAAATCCCCACGATCTGTTCTTCGGTGAAACGTGATTTGCGCATCGTCTGTTCTCCTCATTTCTGCGAACGTTACAAGAACAAACTCTACTTTTGAATGGTCCGGTTTTTGGGGGGCAGGTCAGGCTGCCTTGCTTTCAGCTGCGGCACTGTCCGCTTTGTGTGAGTTCACCTTCGTCTCGACTGTGCAGTTGCAGCGAAAGACCGGTCTGACGGGCTGCACTGCAGCAGCCAGGGTCGGCGATGAAGGTCAGCTTTGGGCCGTAGGTGACGGAGGTCAAGTCGACGCGACTGTGGATCGGCTTCGAAGTGTGCCCCCCCCCCGCTCATCTGGCCGAACGCATTGATACCAATTCTCTTCTTTGCAACTGAATGGGGTCAAGATCGCCGCCGAGCACACTCCCGTCTAAGGCAGCAATTTCCATGCCATTTCAACCCGTTGAGCTTTTGTCCGCCAGGGTCAAGATCGGGCGCCCAAAAACACGCAACGCTCCCGGTCGCGAAAATCACCGTGGTCACGCGAAGCCGGGCTGACGGCGCTCCGACAACTTCGTCACGTTCGTGGTCCGGGGCGCCTCGAAAGGCGGTCGGATCATGGAGATATCAACCTCGATCGCGTTGACGCGCTGCTGAAGCTGCTTTTCCGAGAAGCCGTCGGGATTGTAGTGCACGATCCCGATGTCTCGCTCGACATGCCCCATCAGGGCGCGCCGCTGCGTGTCCGGGCACTCGGCCTGGATCAGCAGATGGTTGAACGTCGTGCGGAGGCTGTGGAAGTCGCGCTGCCTGTCGTAGATCCTGTGGTCCTGGCGGTACCGCGTGAAGCGCTTCGAGAAGGTCTCGGTGAAGGTCTTCTTGTTCTGGCTGCGTTCGATCCAGGGGAAGAGACGCGGCTCGTCCTTGCGCTTGCGGAGCGCGACCAGCTTCAGGAAGCCAAGCTTGAGGAGGTTTTCGTGGATCGGGATGGTCCGGCGTGAGGCCTTGCTCTTGAGGCTCTGGCCCGGCCCCTGCTTCAGGACGATGCACGGAATGTCATTGATGACCTGGATGTCGTCGAGATAGAGTTGAAGCACTTCCTCGCTCCGAAGGCCCATGTGAACCGCGACGAGTGGCGCCCAGAACAGCGGGTCACCCACGTCGTCGAGCTTGTCCTGGAAGATCGGCGAGCGGAACAGCCCGTCGAGCTTGCCACACCAGGTCTGACGATCGTTGTCTTCCTCGAGGATCTCCCGCCGTTCGTATTCCGCGGTCTCCCAGATGTGGTCTTCCATGATGTTCGCCGGCAGATGGTTCTTTTTCACCAGGAATTTGCAGATGCGCTGGAAGTCCTGCATGTGGCGGTAGATCGTTGCCGTGCTCAGGCGCTTGATGCGCCCTTTCAGAATCTCGGATTCGATCTTGCCCGGGCTGGCCCCCTTTTTCTCGAGGCGGGCGCGCGTGATGCCGGCATTGTGGGTCTCGGTCGCGTCGGCGTCGTCTGCGGCCTCTCGCGGGGACAATTTGCTGGTCTTGGCCTGGTAGGAATGGGGAATGCGCGCGACAAGCTCCCAGGCAGTCCTCAGGTCCTCATCGCTGATCTGATCGAATGGCTTGTCGCCAAGCATCCGCGAGAACAGGCGCTTGGTTCCACGAACATTGGGGCCAGTGTTCCGGGCCCAGCTTTTCCCAGCCGTCTCGTTGACCTGCTCGGTCGCCTTGAAGCTCCTGTAGCCCAGGCTGCGTGCTGCGATGTAGTCCTCCGCGCCCTTCTCGATGGTCGGGCAGGACGACCGAGCTCGGGTCGGTTCGGGCGGGAGCGCCGGGGTGGGCTCGGGTTTCGTGGAAACCCGCGGCGCTTGCACGTCTTCTTGCCGCGCAGATGCGAAAGGCCGTGAAGACGCCGCGGACGTTGTCAGATCATGATCCGCCTCGGGAGCGGATGCCGGGGTAGAGCACGGCGCGGGCGGCATCGGGGATGTCCGAGGCATGACAGGCAGGGGGGAGGCGGTGGGTCGCGCCTCGACGAGATCCCGCGCGGCCTTCAATGTTTCCGTAGGCCCATCGAAAACACCCTCATCCCGGCGAAGGTTCTCCTGTTCCGCGTCGAGAATGACCCTGAGGGCGCGGAACGCGAGGCGGCGCCAATCGGGATCGTCCTCGTCGAGCGCGACACCCAAACGCGCGGCCACGTCGCGGAGCGGATCGCGCGCCATCTCGCGGTCCCTTGTGGCGATCGCGGTCCGCAGGCTCTCGAGGGCGGCATTGGCGCAGGCCAGCTCGTAGGCCGCGGTCTCAAAGCTGCGCGCGGGCGCCGCCTCGCGCGCGACATCCGCCGCCTCGATCAGGAAGCGGCACAGCTCGACGAGAAGCCTGTCCATGATGTCGGGCGCGATCGCCATGTTTCTCTCCGTCACTCCGGCGAAGGCGACATCGCTCAGAAGGGTGAGTTTCTGAGCCAGCGCCCTGGAATCGGGGATGACATGCGAGCGGAGCGAGAAAAGAAGAGAATGCTGGATATTCTCTGGCGCGTATATGGCGAGGACGCGGCGCGGCCAGCGCCGCCGCCAGTGAAAGCCGGAGGGGCGGTATTCGAGATGCGGTTGCGTTCTGAGCCGGGCCTGCATGAGCGCGATTCCTGTGCCAGCGTTTGTGCCAGGCGAAGTGACAGGAATCGTGCCAGACGGAACATTCTCCGACTGTTGGTCGAAAAAGCGTTCGAAATCAGCTACTTGGGTTATTTGGCTCCGGCGGTAGGGATCGAACCTACGACCAATTGATTAACAGTCAACTGCTCTACCGCTGAGCTACGCCGGAAACTGAGCGTGTATTACCAACGGGCCAACCGGAGGTCCAGAGGCTTTGCGTAAAAAGTCTGAGATTTTAGACTTGTCGGCCTGATGGTCAATATTGCCGGCTCGGGGCTGTTTCATCAATGGATCCCCGAGTGATCAATGACCATGTCGTGTGGGGGCGTGATGGCAGCCCTCGTGCCCGAAAATGACTGTATCCTGCAGATCCTGTGCGAGTGAGGCGAGCAGGCCGGGACGGATTTCGGCCTGTTCGATCTGTTCGGTGTCGCTATCAGGGGTGCGATGCCGGGGCATGCCAAGATCCGGTTTCCGAGGGCATGGCGCAGCCTCGTCAACCAGCGGCCATATCGGATGGTTTGGCGAAGTGCGGCATTTGCGCGGATCTAGCCGGGGTGGCGTTCGGGCTGGTCCAGCTTGACCGCAAGGCCCCTGGTCGCATCGCTATACGCGGGATAACGACGCATCACCTGCGGGTCGTGGCCGGGTATGACATGGCTGACGTCGCCACCCAGTTCCATCAGCCGGTCATAACCGCGCAGCGCGTCGGACGCGCTGTCGCAGGTCGGAAACACCTTGCCATTGATCATGTGCTCGTAATGGTGGGTCGCGTCGGACGCCAGGACGACAGGGCCCCGTTGCGTTTTCACGCGGATGCATTGCAACCCGCGCGCATGGCCCCCGATATGGTGCACGGTAATGCCCGGAAAGAGTTCGCTGTCCCCCGACCGAAACGAGACCTGCCCGGCATAGACGCGCCGCACCATGCCGATGACATCGTCCACGTCGTAAGGGTGATTGGCATGCGGATGGCACATGCACGGACCGGTGGCGAAGGTCATCTCGGTCTCCTGCATGTGAAAGCACGCATCGGGAAAGAGATCGTTGTTGCCCGCATGATCGTAATGCATATGCGTGGTGATCACGTCCTTCACGGCCGACGGGACGACGCCGACGGCCTCGAGCGCCTCGTTTACCGGGGTCACGAGCGTGCGGCCCCGGCGCGTGCCCGACCCCGGGTTGAATCCCGTATCCACCACGACCGTGCGATACGCGTTGCGGATGACCCACACGAAATAGTCGAGCGGCATCGGCCGATCATGCAGGTCCCCACCGATGAAGTTCTCTGAAGACCGTCGATCGTTTTCCGCGTACCGCACGGCGAGGACTTCGTATGAATCATGCATGTCTGTCTCCTTGCCGGCGCATCATTCGGAGTCCATTTCCGCGAACGCTTCCTTTGCGACACGGAACGAGTCAACGGCGGCGGGGACGCCGCAATAGATGGCGACCTGAAGCAGGATCTCGGTGATTTCGGCCTTCGAGACACCGTTCCGGATCGCCCCCTTGAGGTGCATCTTCAGCTCGTGCGGGCGGTTCAGGGCGCTGATCATCGCGATGTTCAGCATCGAGCGGGTCTTCTTTTCCAGGCCGTCCCTGCCCCAGACCGCGCCCCAGCAATATTCGGTGACGAGTTCCTGCATGGGTCGGTTGAAATCATCGGCATTGGCGATTGAATTTTCGACGAATTCGGCACCCAGTACCGATTTCCGAATTTCGAGGCCGCGCTCGTAGGTGTCCTTGTCCATTTCTCATTTTCTCCTTGGAACATCATGTTGAAGTGGCGGCACCGGACCCGCCGGTGCCGCCGACCTGCGGGATCAGTCCTGGCCGGGCCAGATCGCATCGGACACGGCCAGATCTTCAGGGTAGACGGTCAAAGGAACGCCGTCCTGCCACTGGATGATCGTCAGGCTCGCGCCCTCGCGCTGGCCGGCCTCGTTGAAGCTGAGCGTGCCGCCGGGGTAGTATTCCGAGGGTCCGCCCTCGAGGTTGCGCAGCGCCTCGCCCAGTGCCTCGCGGTCACGACTGCAGCTTTTCTCGAGCGCGGTCTTGAAGAGCCACATGTCGCCATAGGTCGAGATCGCGTTCTGGGTCATCCAGGGTTCGCCATAGACGTCCTTCAGCCGCTGGATGAGATCCTCCTGCCCCGCCGAGCCCCAATTGGCGACAGCCGACATCACGCCATTCAGAAGCTCGGGCTGCATCGTGTTGAGAACCTCGGGCTCGGCGATCGCGATGCCGAAAGAGACCGTCG
Organism: Roseovarius tibetensis; assembly: GCF_050896375.1. NCBI lineage: Bacteria > Pseudomonadati > Pseudomonadota > Alphaproteobacteria > Rhodobacterales > Roseobacteraceae > Roseovarius > Roseovarius tibetensis. Next base: position 9,224 of record NZ_JBPBBB010000057.1, on the reverse strand, counting down.
GAACCGAGACGCGCATCTCTTTCATCTTCTCGAGAATCAGCTTGCTGTCAGAGATGACGGTCGGCAGGAAAAAGAGAAGATCGGGTCGCCGTTGCCGGACCTGCTGCACGAGCGCCGTGGCATCCGCGAGCGGCGGCGTGAACACCTCTTCGAAGACCAGTTCAAGCCCCACATCCTGAAACAGACCGTTTTTCATGCGCTCGACCGACGAGAGCGATGCCGCGGTGTTGTCGGTGATGACGGCCACCGTCTCGGGCCGCGTGCCGGTCTGGTCCTCGGCAAGGTCCATGATGATCGGCAGCGCGATCTCGGCCTGGGCACCGGATGTGGCCGAGGTCTGGAACACGTTGTCAAAGCCCCGGCCGGTGATCAGGTCCGAATAGGACAGCGTCAGGACCGGCAGGTCCGCGCGCTCGGTGATCTCGGTGACCGCGAGGGTGAACGAGCTCAGGTAAGAGCCGGTCGCGCCGACCAGGTCGGGATAGTCCGCGACCATCCGCTGCGCGGCATTGGCCGCCTTTTCGACCGAGTCGCCCGAGTCGATGACCACAAGCTCCAGCGGCGCACCGCCCAGGCACTGAATGCCCCCGGCCGCGTTGACGTCCTCGACGCCAAGCTCCGCGCCCATCTTCATCACCTCTCCCGGTCGCGCATAAATGCCCGATGTCGGCGCGATCAGGCCGATCTGCACGGGTTCGGCGTCCTGAGCGGGCGCCATTGTGGCCCCTCCGACCGTCAGTACCGCGGTCGAGACCGCGGTTATCCTCGCGAAGAATGATCGTGTCATGTCTTGGTCCTCCCTGGTTGGCCCGGGCTACATGCCCAGGTATGCTTGCCGCACGCGATCATCCGCCTTGAGAGTGTCGGGGTCGCCCTCGAGGACGACCCGACCCGTTTCCAGGACATAACCGTGATCGGCAAATTGAAGCGCCTCTGCGACGCGTTGTTCCACCAGCAGGATGGAAAGGCCCGCATCGCGGCGAATCTCCATCAGCTTGTCGAACACGAAATCGGCTATTGCCGGCGCAAGGCCCATCGATGGCTCGTCGAGCATCATCAGCTTGGGCGACGAGGCCAGCCCGCGCCCGATGGCGACCATCTGCTGCTCACCGCCGGACAACGTCCCGGCATGTTGGTGGGCGCGATCCTTGAGCACGGGCAGCCATGTGAAGATCTGTTCGAGATTGGTCTTCCACTCTTTCCTGCCCTTGTCGGTGATCGCGCCCATCTGAAGGTTCTCCAGAACGGTCATCGACGCAAAGACCTGCCGCCCTTCGGGCACATGCGCGATGCCAAGATGCGGACGGCGCGACGGGGACACCTTGAGCATATCCTCGCCCTCGAAGGTGATGCTGCCGCCCCGGCACGCGATGACGCCCGAGATCGTCTTGAAAAGCGTTGTCTTGCCGGCCCCGTTCGGACCGACGACCGAGATGAATTGGCCGGCCCCGACGGACAAGGATATTCCGTGCAGCACGGAAAGCGCGCCGTAACCGGCCGACAGGTTCTGGATCTCAAGCATTTGTGCCCCATTTCTTGCCGAGATAGGCTTCGATGACGCGGGGATCGCGCGTGACGTCTTCCGGCGCGCCCTCGGTGACGACCTCGCCGTGATCGAGCACCAGGAAGCGATCGACCAGCTGCACCATCGCCTGCATCGTGTGTTCGATGATGACCACGGTGATGCCCTCTTCGGACAGGCCGCGGATCACCGAGACGACCTCCTTGCCCTCGGTCGAGCCGAGCCCGGCGAGGGTCTCATCCAGCAGCAGGATGTGCGGCCGTCCCGCCAGCGCGCGGGCAAGCTCCATCAGGCGCAGATCCTTGGTGCTGAGTCCGCCGGCGAGCTTGTCGGCGATCGGCCCCAGACCAACCTTGTGCAGGGCGTCGCGGGCAATCGTTTCGGCCTCGGCCTCGTCTTTCGCGGTGACGTAGGCGCCGACCTTGACGTTGTCGTGGACACTCATCCGGTTGAACGGACGCATGATCTGAAAGGTCCGCCCGACCCCCGCGCGACACAGCACATGCGGCTTGAGGCTGGTCATCTCGACCCCGTCCACCCGAACCGAGCCGCCGGTCGGTTTCTGGAACCCGTTGAGCACGTTGAACAGCGTCGTCTTGCCCGCACCGTTCGGCCCGATGATCCCGAGGATCATCCCGCGCTTGACGTCGAAACTGACGTTCTGAACGGCCTTGAGCCCGCCGAAATGCTTCGAGACGTCGCGCACTTCAAGCACCGTATCCTCGCCGAATTCGCGCGGCTTGGTCGAGACCGACGCGGCGGCGGTGTCAGGCTCATAGGCGTGCACCTCGACCGGCATCGTGTCCGTGCGCCCTTCGCGGCGCTTGCGCAGCCAGTCACGGACCTTCCAATACATGCCTTCGGGCGCAAGCGTGATCAGCGCGATGATCGCCATGCCGTAGACCACCCCCTGAATGCCCGGCAGGACATTTCCAAGTTCGGCGTGCAGGGTCTCGGCGATGGGAATGAGCAGCGCCGCCCCGATCATCGGCCCCCACAGTGTGCCGGCCCCGCCGAACATCGCCACGGTCAACGCCTGCGCCGAGACAAGCATCCCGAACACCGACAGCGGCGTGATCACCAGAATGACCACCGCGTAGAACGACCCGGCCATGCCGGCGATCGCGCCGCTGACGGCGATCGCCTTGAGCTTCCAGCCAAGCGTATTGATACCGGCGGCCTCGGCGGCGGATTCGTTCTGCTTGATGGCGATCAGCGCCATGCCGAAGCGTGTCTTCTCGATCAGCCGCGATACGATGACGACGGCGGTCAGCAGGACCATGGCGATGACCGTGTAGACCCTGCCATCCGCGAACTGCATGTAAAGCGCGGGATTCTCCGAGACACGCGGCACGCTGACTTCGGGGTAGCCGAGCCACTGGAACACATACAGCAGCGCCATCGGGTAGGCGAGCATCGACAGCGCGAAGTAGTGACCGCGCAGGCGGAATGTCGGAAGCCCGATCAGTATCCCCGCGGCGGCGCCGATCAGCCCCGAGACGAACAGCATGATCCACGGCGAGACGCCCCAGTTGACCTGCGCCAGCACCGTGGCGAAGGCGCCGAGGCCGAAAAAGCTGGCGTGACCGAACGAGATCAGGCCCGTATATCCCGAAAGCACGTTCCAGCTTAGCCCGAACACCGCCCAGACGAGGACCAGTGTCATGATGAGCTGGTAGTAGGAATTGGTCACGAACATCGCCAGCAGCAGGTAGAGGGCGCCAAGGACGAAGAACGGCAGAAGCGATTTGAAGGTGTCACGGATCATCATGTACGCTCCACGTTACGGCCGAACAGGCCCTGCGGACGAAGCGTCACCACCAGAAGGAAGCAGACGAAGATCGTCGCATTCTGTAACTGCGTCGGAAGCACGAGGGTCGAGAACTGCTGGATCAGGCCGATCAGCATGCCGCCCCAGAAAGCGCCGATCACGCTGCCGATGCCGCCAAGGACGACGCCTGCATACATGATGATGACATATTCCAGCCCGACGAATGGCGTGAACGGATAGCTGGTGGCAAGAAGCCCGCCGGCCATCGCCGTGATCGCGGTGCCGGTGGCAAAGGCGAACCGGTGTGCGCGATCCACGTCGATGCCCATGTAGATCGCGGCCTCGGGGTTGTCGGCCGCCGCGCGCAGCGACTTGCCGATCAACGTGCGCTGGATCAGGAACCACAGCGCGAGGATCACCACACCCGAGAACAGGGCCGACACCACCCGCGCCTTGTTGAAGAACAACAGGATCGGACTGTCGCCGGAGAACGCCTGGACCCAGGCTGCGCTGGACAGCGGCGTACGGATCGACACGAGATCCGCCCCCAGCAGAATCATCGCCCCGTTCTGAAGCACCAGCGCGATCCCCAAAGTCAGGATAAGCTGGGCGTAATGCCCCTCGGCCTCCATGCCCGAGGACGCGATACCAGTAACCCGGCGGATCAGCAGCCGGTGGATCAGCCAGCCGAACAGGAACAGCACCGGCGCCGTCGCGATCACGGCGAAATACGGGCCCATGATCGTCCCGAACGCCGCCTGAAACCCGAAAGCGAAGAAGAAGTAGGTGGCATACATCCCGACCATCATAAAATCGCCCTGCGCGAAATTGATGACGCGCATGATGCCAAAGATCATCGCCAGCCCGACGCACATGAGTCCGTAGAGGGCGCCGACGAGAATGCCGGTGATCATGAGCTGGAAGATATTCTCGATGAGAATCTGAAGTTCCGTCATTTTGCCTCCTCAGGCTCTTGGCGCGAAAGCTGTACGACCAGATTGAAATCCGTAGCTGACGCAAGGCTGTCGAGGTGCTCGCACAGACACCCGGCGCGGTCCGCGCCAAGCCGTGATGCGGCGACGGCCGACAGACGACGCCGGATCATGTCCGGGGTCGCGAACCGGATGTCGTCGAGGGTCTCCTCGATTTTGCGACCGCCTTCGGTCTCGAGACACAGGCGCACCCCCTGGCGGGCCGGGTAGGCCGCGGTCAGCGCATCGGACAGATCGAACCCGATCCGGGAAATCATCCGCGTAATCTCGGGATCGTTCAGGCGGCCATAGTTCGTGTCCGCGATCTCGCCCCGCACAAGGGCCGCGGCGACACCGAACGCGATGCTCATCTTGGCCTGCAGTGGTGTCGCGAAAGGCCCCGTATGGGCACAGCCCGGATAATTCAGCGCCGCATCGTAGGTCGTGACCCGAACCGACCGGATGCTTTCGCCCGGCTCCAGCCGGTGTCGGGCGGCCAACGCCGCCTGGCACGGAGACTGGGCGAAGTTGCAGGCCGGCACTTCCTTGTTGAACACCGACAGTATTTCGCAGGCTCCGTCCGGGTACAGACTGATCCGCTCGGTGAAAGGCACGCGCCGTATGGCGGCGACAAGACCCGCGTCGCCCTCGATGATGTTGTCAGACCCGCTTGCCCCGAGCTGTGCAAGCCGGATCGCGGTAATCGCGTTGCGCGCGGCAAAGCCGGGGTGAAAATACATCTCGTCCGCCCCGGTATGCGGCCACTGGTTGAGCCCCGAGGCACAGTTGGCGGCGAAGGCCAGGGCGCTCACCTTCTCATCCTCGGTCAGACCGAGCAGCATTGCGCCGGCGAGTGTCCCACTGAGGGGGCCGATCAGGCCGGTCGGACGAAATAGCCGCGCCACCTCGGGGGTCATCAGCACGCGCCCGAGGCGACCGCCGATCTCGTATCCGGCAACGGCCGCGCCCAGGACGTCGCGCCCGGACGGCTTTGCCTCGGGTGCCAGAGCCATCAGAACCGGCCAGATCACGACACCCATATGGGCAATACTGCCGGTATGCATGTCCTCGCGCACCAGCCCGTGCCCGCGTACCGCGTTGGCAAAGGCGGCGTCTTCGGGCGACACGCTATCTGTCTCGCCGACGATCACGGCGGGACCGGAACGGCCCGCGGCAAGACCGGCGGCCTGACGGCTCCATGGCAGATCCGCGGCCTCCAGTGAGCAAGACAGGAAGTCGGCAAAGCAGACAGACGCCTTGTCCAGCGCGGCGTCCGGGATATCGGCCCTGGCAGCCTGCCCGACAAGGTCTCGCAGAACCGGCCCGCCTGCACCAGCCGCGGCAGGTTTATCCGCGGATTTCGACATCTGCCCAATCCTCGATCAGCCGGGCCATCGACGTGAAATCGCTATCCGGCCCGTATTTCGAGTTTGTGATCGCTAGGACCTGACGCACCAGCGCGCCACCGACCATCGGAACGCCCAGGTTCTCGGACTCGTCCACGCACAGCCGCACATCCTTGTAGGACAGGGCCGTGGCAAAGCCGAAATCGAAGGTGCCGGTCAGCACCGCCTTGGGAAACTTGTCCTGCGACGCACTGTTGCGACCGGTGGACAGGTTTATGATATCCAGCATTGTCCTGGCATCGACACCGGCTTTCACGCCCATCGCCATCGCCTCGGCGGTCAGGAAGATGGCCGAGGCCGCAAGCATGTTGTTGGCCAGCTTCACGACCTGCCCGAGGCCCGCATCCTCGCCCACGTGAAACGGCTTTCCGAAGATGTCCAGCACCGGCAATACGGTCTCGTATGTTTCCGTCGGGAAGGACACCATGAGCGCCAGTGTCCCTTTCTCGGCGCCGGCAATACCGCCGCTGACCGGACAGTCGATCCACTGCTTGCCAGCCGCGGCGAGACCCTCGGCAACCTCGCGGGCGGTCGACGGTCCTGTGGTGGACACGTCCAGCATGACCGTGGCGCGAGTGCCGTTGACGATGCCCTCTTCGCCCAGGCCCACCTGTCGGACGATCCCCGGCGTGGGCAGGCTGGTGACAACGACATCCACGGCATCGGCGACCGCGCGTGGGGTGGCCGCCGCCGTTGCCCCGCGGCCGACCATGCGGTCCACCGCCTGCGTGTCGAGGTCGCACACGACGACGTCGTAGCCGGCGTCGATCAGCCGCCCTGCCATCGGCGTCCCCATGCGTCCAAGCCCCACGAAACCCAATTTCATCTCAGCCATGTCATCTCCATTCGATACTGGTGCGTCAGCGGCCCGTCAGGCGCCCTTGATGGTCATGCCGGAATCGATTTTCAGCGTGATCCCGGTGATGCAGCGCGCGTCTTGCGAGCAAAGAAAGACCGCCGCCCGGTTGATGTCCTCGATCGTCGGCAACCGATCGAGAACGGTCTTGGCCTGACGCTCTTTCCACCCCTGCTCGGTGATCACCGAACTGGCGCCGGGCGTGACGACCGATCCTGGCGCCAACGCATTGACACGGATGCCGTACGGTCCGAGTTCGGCCGCCTGCTGTCGGGTAAGCGCATCGATCGCGCCCTTGATCGAGGAATAGACCCCGGCATTGCCAATCGCCATCGAGACCGCGATCGAAGACAGGTTCAGGATGCTTGGACGGTCGCTTTTCTTGAGATGCGGCGTCGCGGCCTGGATCGCCCAGTATGTGCCCTTGAGGCCGACATCGAGCATCTTGTGCACCTCGGCTTCGGGAAAGACCTCAAGCGGTGCGTAATGGAAGGCCACGGCGTTGTTCACCAGAATGTCGAGCCCGCCGGATTGGGACGCAAACCCGTCGAGTGTTCGGGTCACCGCCTCCCTGTCGGCCACGTCGCAGCGAAAGGCCGTGACATCGAGATCGCCCGCTTCGGCCACGGCCTCATCAAGAAGGTCCTGATTGATATCGAACAGCGCAACCTTCGCACCCTCGCCGGCCAGAGCCAGCGCGATCCCGCGCCCGATCCCGCCACCCGCGCCCGTCACGACCGCAGACATTCCGTCGAAATGCGCCATTCGTCCCTCCCGTTTCACGACACCCCTCCAGCGTCACGCAAGGTCTAGCACAAATATACAATCATACAATCCTAAAAAATGGATGTTCACAACATTTGCGTTAGGTCTGATTTTGATGATTATAAGCTAATCACGCACATCATGTGCCGGCCAAAGGACGCTGTCTGTGACAACACCCTACGATTTTCAGGTGCAGCGCGATTCAAGCACCCTGCGCCAAGGCGTGACCGAGAGCATCCGAAAGGCGATCGCGGTCGGGCACTACAAGGCAGGCGATCGCATGCCCGAAAAACAGCTGTGTGAGCTGACCGGCGTCAGCCGGACCCTTGTCCGCGAGGCGCTGCGGCAGCTTGAAAGCGAAAGACTGGTCGAGGTGATCGCCCACAAGGGGCCGATCGTGGCCCAGATGACCGCCGAAGAGGCGAAGGGCGTCTACGAGGTGCGCGAAGTCCTCGAAAGCCTCGCCGCACGGCTTTTCGCCCGGAACGCCACGCCACGGCAGTTCACCGACCTAGAAGCCGCCTTCGCCGAGGTGCGCACGTCCTACAAGGTCGGCGACGTGCTGGAGCGCCTGTCGGCCAAGAATCATTTTTACGACTGCCTCGTCAAAGGGTCGGGGAACGCCGCCCTGGGTCAGACGCTGCACATGATAAACGCACGTGCGATGATTCTCCGCGGGCGGTCGTTGTCCCATCCCGAGAGGTCGAAAACCTCGTTGAAGGAAATCGAGGCAATCATCTCAGCACTGCGCGACCGTGACGCGGACAAAGCCGCGGACATGGCGGTGCACCACGTCCAGATGGCGGCGCAGGTGGCGCTCGCATCGTTCGAGGAGTGACACGCGCGACACTGGAAAAGATCATCCGCGGCCTCCCTCGGGCGGACGGGCGCGAAAGGCCCCTGCCCCGCGGCCTCGGTAAGCAAGTGTCAACGCCGTAGTAAAATCCGGCCATTGGGCGGCGCAAAAGTGGACCACCTTGGCGGGTTATGATCGCCTAAAACTGACCCACCTGCATTGTTAACATCCGTGCGCCTTGGCGCGGAGGAAGAGCAGGTGTTACTAATAGAAACGGCACTAAAGATCCGTGGTTGGATCTTGGGCGATGGCCGCAGCATCCGTGCTGTGGCGCACGAGACAGGCATCTCGCGCATGACGATCAAGAAATATTTGAAGGACCCGAAGCAACCGCAGTATCGGGAGCGGCAACCGCGTGTTGGTCACAAACTGGGCGCGGCATTCGAGGCGCGTCTCCGGGAGCTTTTCAAACACGATCTACTGCTTCGACGGCGCAACCGTCGTAAAGCCAAGAAGCTTAATGAGCAGATTGTCACGAAAGGCTACACAGAGTCCTATTCGCCGGTTCAGCGCTTTGCACGAGAACTCAGACAAACATTCGGGACCGGTACGGGCGATGCGTTCATTCCTCTGCATTTCACGGCTGGCGATGCGCAGATCGCGTTGCACCCGCTGGGCCGCTCCTTTGATGGCTATGTCGAAAAAGCTCTGCGGACCAGATCGACGTGTCTCGTGCAATAATACAGCAATCGCTACAGCGTGCCGTCCGGACACGCGGGGCGCCATGTCTCGTTGCGCGCCTATGCCGATCGGATTGTCGTGGTCGCGGGCGACGCGATCATTGCCGTGCACAAACGACATTTCACGCGCAATATCAGTTATTTCGAGCCGTGGCACTATGTGCCCCTGCTGGACCGCAAGCCCGGTGGCTTGCGTGATGGCGCGCATTTTGTCGGCTGGGAGCTGCCCAAGGCGATAGAGCAGATCAAGGATCACCATCCTATTGCGCCATATCGTGCCAAGCGCGATGACCTCGATCGTGCAGGGCACGCTCTCGGTGTCATCCCGCATTCCCCAAGTAGTCCGCTGATTTCGCTGTCCTGAGCTTGGTATTTCGTATATAAATCATGGTGTTGA
>NZ_JBPBBB010000056.1:0-16243 GCF_050896375.1 Roseovarius tibetensis | reverse complement strand
GCCTGCGCTTCGCCATCCGCGAAGGCGGCCGCACCGTCGGCGCCGGCGTCGTCTCCAAGATCCTCGTATAAAACCACCCGGGCATTTGCATGCTATGGAGATGATGAATGAGCGCCCCTCACCGGGCGCTCATTTTCGTTGGCGCAAGGAACGTGCCACGTGATTTTGCCCGCATACCAATGTATTCAATAACATACTGAAAGATTGACTTTTTTCCACGGCCCCTCCACCGTCCTTTGGATATGAAGAGGGGGATATCGGTGTCGGAACTTGATTTTTCGGACTGGATCGGGCGTCGCGAGACCCTGACCGCGTCCATTACCGCGACGCAGGCGGCGCAGATCTACGCCACGCTGGGGCCGCCGGATGTGCCCGCGCCGATGACGGGCGAGGCGATGCCGCCGCTCTGGCACTGGTGCGCGTTCGTGCCCACCGTGCCCACCGAGGAACTGGGGCGCGACGGCCATCCCAAGCTGGGCGGCTTCCTGCCGCCAGTGCCATTGCGGCGCCGGATGTGGGCCAGTGCCGACCTGCGGTTCGACCGGCCCCTGCATGTCGGCGAGCCTCTTACCCGCCATTCGGTCATCCGCAGCGTCGCGGAAAAGGCGGGCGCGTCCGGCCCGATGGTTCTGGTCAAGGTGGCGCACGAGTTGCACGGTGACGACGGGCTGGCCATCGAGGAGGTGCAGACCATCGTCTATCTCGATATCCCGGACAGCTACAGCCCGCCACGCAAGCGCCCGATGCCGGGTGCGCCGTCGATGCACGAGACGCGCGAGGCCAGCGAGGTGTTGCTGTTTCGCTACTCGGCCATCACGTTCAACGCGCACCGCATCCATATCGACCTGCCTTACGCGCAGCAGATCGAGCGGTATCCCGGCCTTGTCGTGCACGGGCCTTTGCAGGCCACCTGGCTGATCCAGGCCGCGCGGCAGGCGCACGGCGCGTGGCCCGACCGTTTCGATTTCCGCGGCGTGCATCCGATGCTTCTGGTGCATGGCGAGACCCCGCAGGTCGATCTCATGGCAGAACCGCACGAGTCGGGCGGGCTGGCGCTTTATGCCGGGCAGGCGGGTCATCAATGCACGGTGGCCACCGCCACCTGGGGGAACGCGGCATGAGCGGGATACTCAAGGGTATGCGCGTGGTCGAAGGATCGGCCTTTGTCGCGGTGCCGCTGGCGGGGATGACGCTGGCGCAGATGGGGGCCGAGGTGATCCGCTTTGACAGGATCGGCGGGGGCCTTGATGCCGGGCGCTGGCCGCTGGCGCCGTCGGGGCAAAGCCTGTTCTGGGCCGGTCTCAACAAGGGCAAGAAATCCGTCGCCGTGGACATGACCTGTCCCGAAGGCCGCGAACTGGTGACGCGCATCATCACGGCGCCCGGCGAGGACGCGGGCATGTTCCTGACCAACCTGCGGGTGCGCGGCTGGATGGATTACGAGACCCTGTCGCAGTATCGCAAGGATCTGATCATGGTCACGCTGATGGGCGACCGGCACGGCCGCCCGCAGGTCGATTACACCGTCAACCCGTCGCTTGGCATCCCCGCGATGACCGGCCCGGCCGACCTAGCAGAGCCGGTGGCGCATGCGATGCCCGCCTGGGACGTCGCGGCGGGGCATCTGGTGGTCTCTTCGCTGCTCGCGGCAGAGCGCACGCGGCTGCGGCGCGGCCACGGCCAGGAGGTGGAGCTGTCGCTGAAGGATGTTGCGGCGGCGACCATCGGTCATCTGGGCATGATCGGCGACGCGGTGGTCAACGACCGCGACCGACCCAAGGCCGGCAACGCGCTGTACGGGGCTTATGGGCAGGATTTCGTCTGTGCGTGCGGGCGCCGGGTGATGGTCATCGGCCTGACAAAGCGGCAATGGCGCAACCTGGTGAAGGCAACGGGCACAGAGGCCGAGATGGACGCGCTTGCGGCGCGCAGCGGGCGCGATCTGGCCGACGAGGGCGCCCGCTGGGAGTTGCGCGCGCAGATCACCGAGATCCTGCGCCCCTGGTTCGCGGCCCGCCGCGTCGCCGACTTTGCCGCGGATTTCGATACCGCGGGGCTGACATGGTCGGTGTTTCGCACCGTGCGCGAGGCCGTGGACGAGGATTCCGATCTCAGCGAGGCGAACCCGATGTTCGAACACCTGGACCAGCCCGGTCTTGGCCGGTTCGCGGTGCCCGGTCATCCGGCGGTGTTTTCGGCGCATGATCGCACCGCCCCGACACCGGCGCCCGCCCTCGGCGCGGATACCGAGGCCGTCCTCGGCGATGTCGTGGGGATGTGCGACACAGAGATCGCGCGACTGTTCGACACCGGCGTGGTGCAAAGCCCGCGCTACGCCGCGCGCTAGGATCTCCGGGCGCGGGGCAGGGCGCGTCGACCGGAAAAATCGCGATGCGGATCGGGAAATGGTGCGCAGGTGCTTGCGTCCCATGGCAAGCTCAAGTATCCGGCACACCGGAGTAGGGGTATAGCTCAGTTGGTAGAGCGACGGTCTCCAAAACCGTAGGTCCCGGGTTCGAGTCCTGGTGCCCCTGCCAGTCGTCAGATCAGCCTCCCTCGACCGTCCGCCGAAGACGCCCGTCATTATCGGGCGAGACGGTGCTGCATCGATGAGGAGCGGAGAGTCATCATGAACAAACTCCTGAAAAGCCTTGTGCCCGCGGGGCTTCGGCGCCGTGCACACGAGAAGAAACGTACCCATGCAGAGGCGGCCATGAAACGCATCGCGCAGCGTGGGTTGCAGGTGGGCACAGTCATCGATGTGGGCGCGTCCGACGGGCGTTGGTCGGCGCAGGTGATGGGCTATGTGCCCGATGCCGCATATGTTCTGGTCGAGGCCAACCCAAATCATCGCTCCGCCCTTGCAAGCTTTTGTGAAAGCCACCTGCGCACGCGTTTCGTGATGGCGGCTGCAAGTGACAGGTCTGGGACAATCCGGTTCGATGCCTCCGACCTTTTCGGCGGCAAGGCCGCGCCCGAACCGGAAAGCAGCGCGCAAGAGGTCGAGGCGGTTCGGCTGGACGATGTCGTGACGCCCGATGACGGGCCGTTCCTCGTCAAGCTTGACACGCATGGCCATGAGCTGCCGATCCTCGAGGGGGCCGAGCGCTGCCTTGCAAATGCGGCCCTGGTCGTCATTGAAACCTACGGGTTTCGTATCGCGCCGGAGGCCATGCTGTTTCACGAGATGGTCGCCCACATGCGCGAGAAGGGGTTTGGTGTCGTGGATATGTCCGATCCTTTGTGGCGTCCCGGGGATGGATGTCTTTGGCAGATGGACCTGTACTTTCAACCGCTCACACGCCCCGAGTTCAACAGCGCCACGTATTTCTGATCGCCTGCGCGGACGCAGCCCCCGGCAACCGGCCCGCGCATGGGCTCTTGAACTCGGCGTCCGGCGCGCGTATGTCGCGCTCAACGCCGAAATGATGGAAGACAGCGCACATGGCACGCACGAACCCGCTCCAGTTCATTCAGCAGGTCCGCTCGGAAGTCTCCAAGGTGGTTTGGCCCACCCGGCGGGAGGTGCTGTTGACCACGGTGATGGTGTTCATCATGGCCACGCTGACCGCCATCTTCTTCGCGCTGGTGGATCTGGCGATCCGCAGCGGGCTTCAGGGGGTGCTGGGCTTCTTCGGCTGATGCGCTGAATACCGGCTGTCGGGTCTTGAACTCTTCGGGGATACAAGGTATCCGACACATGATATCCGGATCAGGCGTGCGGCGATTCTAGTTGCGCGCCAATTTTCGTTTCGGATGGTGCGGCTGCAACCGCCCGACATGATGTGACTATCCGGCTTGGGTCCGGTGAATAAAAGGACGTAGGTCGACGATGGCAAAGCGGTGGTACTCGGTCAGTGTTCTCTCGAACTTCGAGAAGAAGATCGCCGAGCAGATCAGGGCATCCGTCGCCGAGCACGGGCTGGAGGACGAGATCGAGGAAATCCTCGTGCCGACCGAAGAAGTGATCGAAGTGCGTCGCGGCAAGAAGGTGACCGCAGAGCGTCGTTTTATGCCGGGATACGTCCTTGTGCGGATGGAAATGTCAGACAAGGGCTATCACCTGATCAACTCGATCAACAAGGTGACGGGGTTTCTCGGTCCGCAGGGCCGTCCGATGCCGATGCGCGACGCCGAGGTGAACACGATCCTGAACCGCGTTCAGGAGGGCGAGGAAAGCCCGCGCACCCTGATTCATTTCGAGATCGGCGAGAAGGTCAAGGTCAACGATGGCCCGTTCGAGGACTTCGACGGCATGGTCGAGGCCGTGGACGACGACAACCAGCGCCTGAAGGTGGCGGTGTCGATCTTTGGCCGGGAAACCCCGGTCGAACTGGAATTCACACAGGTCACCAAGCAGACCTGATGATGTGAGCCGTGGGAGGCGAGGCGGCCGCGGTCGCCGGGCCAGACCACACAACGCGAAAGCCCGAGGGGCGCGCCCCGAAGGTGTTGGATAAAAGGAGAGGCCGGATGGCCAAGAAACTCATAGGCAAGCTCAAGCTTCAGGTGAAAGCCGGGCAAGCCAATCCCAGCCCGCCCGTCGGCCCCGCACTGGGTCAGCGCGGGCTTAACATCATGGAATTCTGCAAGCAGTTCAATGCCAAGACTGCCGAGATGGAGCCGGGCGCACCGTGCCCGACAGAGATTTCCTACTATCAGGACAAATCGTTCGAGCTGGATATCAAGACGCCGCCCGCGTCCTATTACCTGAAAAAGGCGGCCAAGGTGAAATCAGGGTCGAAGACGGCTGGTCGCGCCACCGCCGGGACGGTCAGCACCAAGCAGGTGCGCGAGATCGCCGAGGCCAAATGGCGGGATCTGAACGCGACAGATATCGAATCGGCGATGAAGATCGTTCTCGGTTCGGCGCGCTCCATGGGCATCGAGGTGAAGTGATATGACAAAGCTTTCCAAACGCACCCGCGCGATGCGCGCCGCCACCGCCGGCAAGGAAAACCTGAGCGTCGAAGATGCCGTCGCCCTGATCCAGAGCAACGCGACCGCGAAATTCGATGAGACCGTCGAGATCTCGATGAATCTCGGTGTCGATCCGCGTCACGCCGACCAGATGGTTCGCGGTGTCGTCGGGCTGCCCAACGGGACCGGCAAGACCGTGCGTGTCGCGGTGTTCGCCCGTGGTCCCAAAGCCGAAGAGGCCGAGGCGGCGGGCGCGGACATCGTTGGCGCCGAGGATCTGATGGAAACGATCCAGGGGGGCAAGATCGAGTTTGATCGCTGCATCGCGACGCCCGACATGATGCCTGTCGTTGGTCGCCTGGGCAAGATCCTCGGGCCGCGCAACCTGATGCCGAACCCCAAGATCGGTACGGTGACCATGGATGTCGCGCAGGCCGTCAAGGATGCAAAGGGCGGTCAGGTCCAGTTCAAGGCCGAAAAGGCCGGTGTGATCCACGGCGGTGTCGGCAAGGTATCCTTCGACGCGGAAAAGCTGGCCGAGAACGTGCGCGCCTTCGTGTCCGCCGTGCAGAAGGCCAAGCCGACAGGCGCCAAGGGCACCTACGTCAAGAAGATCTCGCTGACCTCCACGATGGGGCCGGGCGTGACGATCGACGTCAGCAGCGCCGCTGTCGCATAGAAATTTGTCGCCGGGGTTTCGGCCCCGGCGGCGGATGGCAGGGCCATCTTGCGCCCTGTCCTGTCCGAGACGGAGGGTTCATTGCATCCGCGATGAATAATTCCTTCCTGAGACGGGAAACGAGATGAGATTTCCAGCGAGGGCATCTGCCGTCGGGTGATCTTGGCCTCGGGACCCGCTTGGACCCGAACGCCGCTCCTTCGGGAGGGGCAAAAATCGAGCCGGGGGGAAACCCCCAAACTTGGAGTGAAACTGTGGATAGAGCCCAGAAAGAGAAAGTGGTCGAGGAACTCGGCCAGATCTTCGAAAGCTCTGGCGTCGTGGTGGTTGCCCACTACACGGGTCTGACAGTTGCTGAAATGCAGGATCTGCGTGCCCGCGCCCGTGCGGCAGAGGCATCGGTTCGTGTGGCCAAGAACAGGCTCGCCAAGATCGCCCTCGAGGGCAAGCCCTGCGCAAGCATTGCTGAGTACCTCTCGGGCATGACCGTGCTCACCTTTTCCGAGGACCCCGTGGCAGCAGCCAAGGTGGCCGAGGATTTCGCCAAGGACAACAAGAAATTCGAGATCCTTGGCGGGGCAATGGGCACAACCGGTCTGGACCGTGCCGGTGTCGAAGCCACGTCGAAACTGCCGTCGCGCGACGAGCTCATCGCTCAGATCGCAGGCATGATCGGCGCACCTGCTTCGGGCATCGCGGGGGCCATTGGCGCACCTGCTTCGAACATCGCGAGCATCCTTTCGACCATCGAAGAGAAGGCCGAAGCCGCGTAAGGCAAACTGCAACAGTCGCGTAAGGGTCACGAACCCGACGTTGGAACACATCTAGAGAACGGAAAAGAGTCAAATGGCTGATCTGAAAAAACTGGCGGAAGAGATCGTTGGTCTGACGCTTCTCGAAGCACAAGAACTGAAAACCATCCTCAAGGACGAGTACGGCATCGAGCCCGCAGCCGGTGGCGCGGTCATGATGGCCGGCCCTGCCGATGGCGGTGGCGAGGCCGAGGAAGAGCAGACCGAATTCGACGTGATCCTGAAAGCCGCAGGCGCGTCGAAGATCAACGTGATCAAGGAAGTGCGTGCGATCACCGGTCTGGGTCTGAAAGAAGCCAAGGATCTGGTCGAGGCCGGCGGCAAGGCCGTGAAGGAGCAGGTCTCGAAGGACGAAGCGGACGAGATCAAGGGCAAGCTGGAAGCAGCCGGCGCCGAGGTCGAACTGAAGTAATCCGCGTCGGAGAGATCCGACACGACATCAAGGCTGGGCCCGGAGTTTCCGGACCCGGCCAAGCCTGTCTCAGATAGGCCCTGCATGTGACGGGGCTTGTCTAAGGCGAGGTTTTCAGGATCGGGAGGCTCTCATTGGGACGAGGGCCACGAATGGATCCGACCCGCCCTCTCGGATGGCCGCGGCGCTGAGCCCCGACAGCGCGCGCGACCGGTGAGAAACGAAAGGTGACATCACCATGGCTCAGACATACCTCGGCCAGAAACGGTTGCGCAAGTATTATGGCAAGATCCGTGAAATACTGGACATGCCGAACCTCATCGAGGTTCAGAAATCGTCATATGATCTTTTCCTGAGATCCGGCGACGAGGCCGAGCCGCTTGACGGCGAAGGCATCCAAGGGGTCTTCAAGTCGGTCTTCCCGATCAAGGATTTCAACGAGACCAGCGTGCTGGAATTCGTCAGCTACGATCTGGAACGTCCGAAATACGACGTCGAAGAGTGCATGCAGCGTGACATGACCTACGCGGCCCCGCTGAAGGTGAAGCTGCGGCTGATCGTGTTCGACATGGATGAAGACACCGGTGCGAAGTCCGTCAAGGACATCAAGGAACAGGATGTCTTCATGGGGGACATGCCGCTGATGACGCCGCATGCGACCTTCGTGGTCAATGGCACGGAACGGGTGGTCGTGTCGCAGATGCACCGGTCGCCGGGTGTGTTCTTCGACCACGACAAGGGCAAGACGCATTCCTCGGGCAAACTGCTTTTCACGTGCCGGATCATTCCCTATCGCGGCTCGTGGCTGGATTTCGAGTTTGACGCGAAGGACATGGTCTATGCCCGGATCGACCGCCGCCGCAAGCTGCCGGTGACAACGCTGCTCTACGCGCTCGGGCTCGACCAGGAAGGCATCATGAATGCCTATTACGATACGGTCGACTATACCCTGCAGGACAAGAAGGGCTGGGTGACCAAGTTCTTCCCCGAGCGGGTGCGCGGGACACGTCCGACCTACGATCTGATCGACGCCGCGACCGGCGAGGTCATCGCCGAGGCAGGCAAGAAGATCACGCCGCGCGCGGTCAAGAAGCTGATCGACGAGGGCAAGGTCACGGAGCTGCTCGTGCCGTTCGATCACATCGTCGGCAAATTCGTGGCGCGGGACATCATCGACGAAGAGACCGGCGCCATCCATGTCGAGGCCGGCGACGAGCTGACGCTGGAACACGACAAGAACGGCGAGATCACCGGCGGCACGCTGCAGGATCTTCTCGATGTCGGCATCACGGACATCCCGGTGCTCGATATCGACGGGGTCAATGTCGGGCCGTATATCCGCAACACGATGGCGATGGACAAGAACATGAACCGCGAAAGCGCGCTCATGGACATCTACCGCGTGATGCGCCCCGGCGAGCCGCCGACCGAGGAAGGTTCGGCCGCACTGTTCGAGACGCTGTTCGGCGACTCCGAGCGCTATGACCTCAGCGCCGTGGGCCGGGTCAAGATGAACATGCGTCTCGCGCTCGACAAGCCCGACACGCAGCGGACGCTGGACCGTGAGGATATCGTCTCCTGTATCAAGGCGCTGACCGAATTGCGCGACGGCAAGGGCGACGTGGACGACATCGACCATTTGGGCAACCGCCGCGTGCGGTCCGTCGGCGAGTTGATGGAGAACCAGTACCGCGTCGGCCTGCTGCGGATGGAGCGCGCGATCAAGGAGCGGATGAGCTCGGTCGAGATCGACACCGTCATGCCGCAGGATCTGATCAACGCCAAGCCGGCGGCGGCCGCGGTTCGGGAATTCTTCGGCTCGTCGCAGCTGTCGCAGTTCATGGACCAGACCAACCCGCTGTCGGAGGTGACCCACAAGCGTCGTCTCTCGGCGCTTGGACCGGGCGGTCTGACGCGCGAACGCGCAGGCTTCGAGGTGCGCGACGTGCACCCGACCCATTACGGGCGCATCTGTCCGATCGAGACGCCGGAAGGTCAGAACATCGGTCTGATCAACTCTCTGGCGACCTTCGCGCGGGTCAACAAGTACGGCTTTATCGAGACGCCCTACCGCAAGGTCGCGAACGGTCAGGTCACTGACGAGGTGACCTACATGTCGGCCACGGAAGAGGCCCGGCATACCGTCGCGCAGGCCAATGCCAAGCTCGACGAGGGCGGCAAGTTCGTGAACGATCTGGTCAGCACCCGTCAGGCCGGCGAATACATGCTGGCCCCGAACGAGCATGTCGACATGATCGACGTCAGCCCCAAACAGCTGGTGTCGGTCGCGGCGTCGCTGATTCCGTTTCTGGAAAACGACGACGCCAACCGCGCCCTGATGGGGGCGAACATGATGCGGCAGGCGCTGCCGCTGGTTCGGTCCGAGGCGCCGCTTGTCGGCACCGGGATCGAGGGGCAGGTGGCCCGCGACAGCGGGGCGTCGATCATGGCCCGCCGCGCGGGCGTCATCGACCAGGTCGATGCGCAGCGCATCGTGGTGCGCGCCACCGAGGATCTCAACATCGGCGATCCCGGTGTCGACATCTACCGGTTGCGCAAGTTCCAGCGTTCGAACCAGAACAGCTGCATCAACCAGCGCCCCCTGATCAAGGTGGGCGATTCCGTCCAGAAGGGCGAGGTGATCGCCGATGGTCCGGGCACCGACATGGGCGAGCTGGCGGTCGGGCGCAACGTGATCGTCGCCTTCATGCCGTGGAACGGCTACAACTACGAGGACTCGATCCTGATCTCGGAACGCATCGTCAAGGATGACGTGTTCACGAGCGTGCATATCGAGGAATTCGAGGTGGCCGCCCGCGACACCAAGCTGGGGCCGGAAGAGATTACCCGCGACATCCCCAACGTCGGCGAGGAGGCGCTGCGCAATCTCGACGAGGCGGGCATCGTCTATATCGGCGCCGATGTGGAGCCGGGCGATATCCTCGTTGGCAAGATCACCCCCAAGGGCGAAAGCCCGATGACACCGGAAGAAAAGCTGCTGCGGGCAATCTTCGGCGAGAAGGCCAGCGACGTGCGCGACACCTCGCTGCGCGTCAAGCCGGGCGATTTCGGCACGATTGTCGAGGTCCGCGTGTTCAACCGCCACGGTGTCGAAAAGGACGAGCGTGCGCTGCAGATCGAGCGTGAAGAGGTCGAGCGCCTGTCGCGGGACCGTGATGACGAGCTGGCGATCCTCGACCGCAACATCTATGCGCGTCTGCGGGATCTGATCCTCGGCAAGGTCGCCGTGAAGGGGCCCAAGGGTGTCAAGGCCAATTCCGAGATCACCGAGGACCTGCTGGCGACGCTCAGCAAGGGTCAGTGGTGGCAGCTTGCCCTCAAGGACGAAGCCGACGCCAAGATCGTCGAGGCGCTGCATGACCAGTACGAGGTGCAGAAACGCGCCCTCGATGCACGGTTCGAGGACAAGGTCGAGAAGGTCCGCCGCGGCGACGATCTTCCGCCGGGCGTGATGAAGATGGTCAAGGTCTTCGTCGCGGTGAAGCGCAAGCTTCAGCCGGGCGACAAGATGGCCGGGCGTCACGGCAACAAGGGCGTCATTTCCAAGGTGATCCCGGAAGAGGACATGCCGTTCCTCACCGACGGGACGCCCGTCGATGTCTGCCTCAATCCGCTCGGGGTGCCGTCGCGCATGAACGTGGGCCAGATCCTCGAAACGCATATGGGCTGGGCAAGCCGGGCGCTCGGGCTGCGCATCGACGATGCGCTTGCCGAATACAGGCGCTCGGGCGATCTGACGCCGGTCCGCGAGGCCATGCATTATGCATATGGCGACGAGGTCTTTGAGGAGGGCATCAAGGACATGGACGAGGAGGCGCTGATTGAATCGGCCGGGTCCGTGACCAATGGCGTGCCGATCGCGACGCCGGTCTTCGATGGGGCCAAGGAGGACGATATCAACGACGCTCTCGCGCGTGCCGGGTTCGACAATTCCGGCCAGTCCATCGTCCATGACGGGCGCACCGGCGAGGCGTTCAGCCGACCGGTCACCGTGGGCGTCAAGTACCTGCTCAAGCTGCATCACCTTGTCGATGACAAGATCCACGCGCGCTCCACCGGGCCTTACAGCCTGGTGACCCAGCAACCGCTTGGTGGCAAGGCACAGTTCGGCGGGCAGCGTCTTGGCGAGATGGAGGTCTGGGCGCTGCAAGCCTACGGTGCAGCCTACACCCTGCAAGAGATGCTGACGGTCAAGTCCGACGATGTCGCGGGCCGGACCAAGGTCTACGAGTCGATCGTCAAGGGCGAGGACAATTTCGAGGCCGGCGTGCCGGAATCGTTCAACGTCCTCGTGAAAGAGGTGCGTGGCCTCGGCCTCAACATGGAACTCCTGGATGCGGATGAGGATGAGTAGGCGCGACGTGCCGGACCCTTTCAAAGGGTCCGGTCCGTTTTCCGTTCGGGAAAACGGCGCATCATCCCAGTCGACCGCCAGCCTCTCCAAGGATTAGAAAATGAACCAGGAAATCACAAGCAACCCGTTCAACCCCGTGGCACCGACCAAGGTGTTCGACGAAATCAAGGTCTCTCTGGCAAGCCCGGAGCGGATCCTGTCATGGTCCTTCGGCGAGATCAAGAAACCCGAGACCATCAACTACCGCACGTTCAAGCCCGAGCGTGACGGCCTGTTCTGCGCGCGCATCTTCGGGCCGATCAAGGACTACGAGTGCCTTTGCGGCAAGTACAAGCGCATGAAGTATCGCGGTGTCGTCTGCGAGAAGTGCGGCGTCGAGGTCACGCTTCAGAAGGTCCGCCGCGAGCGGATGGGCCATATCGAGCTTGCCGCGCCCTGCGCGCATATCTGGTTCCTGAAATCGCTGCCAAGCCGCATCGGCCTGATGCTCGACATGACGCTGCGCGATCTGGAACGGGTGCTCTATTTCGAGAACTACGTGGTGATCGAGCCGGGTCTGACGGATCTCGCCTATGGGCAGATGCTCAACGAAGAGGAATTCATGGATGCGCAGGATGCGTATGGCATGGATGCCTTCACCGCCAATATCGGCGCCGAGGCGATCCGCGAGATGCTGGCCAATATCGACCTCGAAAGCGAGGCCGAGCAACTGCGCGCCGATCTCAAGGAAGCCACGGGCGAGCTGAAGCCCAAGAAGATCATCAAGCGGCTCAAGGTGGTCGAATCCTTCCTTGAATCCGGGAACCGTCCGGAATGGATGGTGATGACCGTCCTGCCGGTGATCCCGCCGGAACTGCGCCCGCTGGTGCCGCTCGATGGGGGTCGGTTCGCCACGTCGGACCTGAACGATCTCTACCGCCGCGTGATCAACCGCAACAACCGCCTGAAGCGCCTGATCGAATTGCGCGCGCCGGATATCATCGTGCGCAACGAAAAGCGGATGCTGCAGGAATCGGTCGATGCGCTGTTTGACAACGGGCGTCGCGGCCGGGTCATCACCGG
Organism: Roseovarius tibetensis; assembly: GCF_050896375.1. Classification (NCBI taxonomy): domain Bacteria; kingdom Pseudomonadati; phylum Pseudomonadota; class Alphaproteobacteria; order Rhodobacterales; family Roseobacteraceae; genus Roseovarius; species Roseovarius tibetensis. The sequence continues at coordinate 3,983 of NZ_JBPBBB010000056.1, read as the reverse complement.
CGCCAACAAGCGCCCGCTGAAATCCATGTCCGACATGCTCAAGGGCAAGCAGGGCCGTTTCCGCCAGAACCTTCTGGGCAAGCGCGTGGACTTCTCCGGCCGCTCGGTCATCGTGACGGGCCCCGAGCTCAAGCTGCATCAATGCGGCCTGCCCAAGAAGATGGCGCTGGAGCTGTTCAAGCCGTTCATCTATTCGCGGCTCGAGGCCAAGGGCCTCAGCTCGACGGTGAAACAGGCCAAGAAGCTTGTGGAAAAAGAACGCCCCGAGGTTTGGGATATCCTCGACGAGGTTATCCGCGAACATCCCGTGATGCTCAACCGGGCGCCGACGCTGCACCGTCTGGGCTTTCAGGCGTTCGAGCCGATGCTGATCGAGGGCAAGGCGATCCAGCTTCACCCGCTGGTCTGTGCCGCCTTCAACGCGGATTTCGACGGCGACCAGATGGCCGTGCACGTCCCGCTGAGCCTTGAGGCGCAGCTCGAGGCGCGTGTGCTGATGATGTCCACCAACAACGTGCTGTCGCCGGCGAACGGCGCGCCGATCATCGTGCCGTCGCAGGACATGATTCTCGGGCTGTACTACGTCACGCTCATGCGTGAGGGCATGAAGGGCGAGGGGATGGTGTTTTCCTCGCTCGACGAGGTGCAGCACGCCCTCGATGCGGGCGAAGTGCATCTGCACTCCAAGATCATCGTACGTGTGCCGCAAATAGACGAACACGGTATCGAGGTCATGGAGCGTGTGGAAACTACACCCGGTCGCGCGCGGCTCGGGGCGCTTCTGCCGCAAAACGCCAAGGCCCCGTTCAGCCTCGTGAACCGCCTTCTGCGCAAGAAAGAGGTGCAGCAGATCATCGACACCGTCTACCGCTATTGCGGCCAGAAGGAATCGGTCATTTTCTGCGACCAGATCATGACCCTCGGTTTCCGCGAAGCGTTCCGTGCCGGCATCTCGTTCGGCAAGAACGACATGGTCGTCCCGGATGGCAAGTGGACCATCGTGGAAGACGCCCGGTCGGACGTGAAAGGCTTCGAGCAGCAATACATGGACGGCCTGATCACCCAGGGCGAGAAGTACAACAAGGTCGTCGATGCCTGGTCGAAGTGCAACGATCAGGTCACCGAGGCCATGATGGGCTCGATCTCTGCCGACCGGAAGGACGAAAGCGGCGCCACGATGGAGCCGAACAGCGTGTACATGATGGCCCACTCGGGCGCGCGCGGATCCGTGACGCAGATGAAGCAGCTGGGCGGCATGCGGGGCCTGATGGCCAAGCCGAACGGCGATATCATCGAGACGCCGATCATCTCGAACTTCAAGGAAGGTCTGACCGTTCTTGAATACTTCAACTCGACCCACGGCGCCCGAAAGGGTCTTTCGGACACTGCTCTGAAAACCGCCAACTCGGGCTATCTCACCCGGCGGCTGGTGGATGTCGCGCAGGACTGCATCGTGCGCGAGCATGATTGCGGCACCGAACGCGCGGTCACTGTCGAGGCGGCGGTCAATGACGGCGAAGTCGTCGCCACCCTCGCCGAGCGGTGCCTCGGGCGTGTCGTGGCCGAGGACATCGTCGATCCGCTGAGCGATCGGGTGCTGGCCGCGACAGGCGAGTTGATCGACGAGCGGACGGCGGACTCGCTCGAAGACGCCGCGGTGCAGACCGTGCGTCTGCGCTCGCCGTTGACCTGCGAGGCCGAGGACGGCGTCTGCGCCATGTGTTACGGGCGTGACCTCGCGCGTGGCACCATGGTCAATATCGGCGAGGCCGTGGGCATCATCGCCGCGCAATCGATCGGCGAGCCGGGCACCCAGTTGACGATGCGGACATTCCACATCGGCGGCGTGGCGCAAGGCGGCCAGCAGTCCTTCCAGGAGGCGAGCCAGGAAGGCACGATCGAGTACGAAAACCCGCAGACGCTCGACAATTCCAGCGGCGAGACCCTCGTCATGGGCCGGAACATGAAGATCCGGATCATGAACGACAAGGGCGTGGAACTGGCCAGCCACAAGGTCGGCTACGGCACAAAACTGTTCGTGACCGCGGGCGACAAGGTTGTGCGCGGCGACAAGATGTTCGAATGGGATCCTTATACCCTTCCGATCCTTGCCGAAAAGGCCGGGACGGCCAAGTTCGCCGATCTCACATCGGGCGTCTCGATCCGCGATGTCACGGACGAGGCCACGGGCATGACCCAGAAGATCGTGACCGACTGGCGCACGGCGCCGCGCGGCAACGATCTCAAGCCCGAGATCTTCATCGTCGGTGACGATGGCGAGCCGATCCGCAACGACGTGGGCAACCCGGTGGCGTATCAGATGTCCGTCGACGCGATCCTGTCGGTCGAAGACGGTCAGAAGGTCGAGGCTGGCGACGTGGTCGCGCGGATCCCGCGCGAGGGCGGCAAGACCAAGGACATCACCGGCGGTCTGCCGCGGGTGGCCGAACTGTTCGAGGCCCGGCGCCCCAAGGATCACGCGATCATCGCCGAGATCGACGGGTACGTGCGCTATGGCAAGGACTACAAGAACAAGCGTCGCATCACCATCGAGCCGGCGGATGAAAACCTTGATCCGTTCGAATACATGGTGCCCAAGGGCAAGCATATCCCGGTGCAGGAAGGCGATTACGTCCAGAAAGGCGACTACATCATGGACGGCAATCCTGCGCCGCATGACATCCTGGGCATCCTCGGGGTCGAGGCGCTGGCCAACTACATGATCGACGAGGTCCAGGAGGTGTACCGCCTGCAGGGCGTCAAGATCAACGACAAGCATGTCGAGGTCATCGTCCGTCAGATGCTGCAGAAATGGGAGATCCAAGACAGCGGCGACACCACGTTGCTCAAGGGCGAGCATGTCGAGAAGATCGAGTTCGAGGAGGCGAATGAAAAGGCTATCTCGAAGGGTGGGCGTCCCGCACAGGGCGAGCCGATCCTGTTGGGGATCACCAAGGCCAGCCTGCAGACCCGGTCCTTCATCTCGGCCGCGTCCTTCCAGGAGACCACTCGCGTGCTGACCGAGGCGTCGGTTCAGGGCAAGCGCGACAAGTTGGTCGGCCTGAAGGAAAACGTGATCGTCGGTCGTCTCATCCCCGCCGGCACGGGACGTGCAACGCAGGAGATGCGCCGCATCGCCACCTCGCGGGACAACGTGGTCATCGAGGCGCGTCAGGAAGAAGCCGCCGCGGCGGCCGCGCTGGCCGCGCCGGTGCCCGAAGACGACGTGGTGGGAGGTGACCCCTTCGACAACTTTGTCGATACGCCCGAAAGCCGCGACGAGTGAACCGCATGCGTCGCGTGCATGAGAACCAGAGGCGCGGCCCGGGATGACGCGTTCCGTCTGCCGATCACTCTAAACAGACCTGCCGTGTGCGACGCGGCAGGTCTTTTTTGGTCCGCAGCTCCGATGATGGTCCCACCTCGTGTCAGTCCTGCGATGACGGGGCCCTGACAGGGGCACGGGCGAGATCGGGCGGCGCCCAATCATGGCGTCGTCGATCCCCTCCGGCCTCTGGCCTGCCACGGGAGTCTTCTTCAACTTGGCGCTAAAGCCCGCACCGATGAGGGGATGGACCGTGAAGCGAACGCGTGTAACGGACGAACGAACCAGCGGCATCGTGGTCGAGTACGAGGCCGGTGTATGGAGGAAGGTCTGCAGTCCGTCCCAGTGGCGATGGATACAGGCCAGCTTCTCGCCGGTGAGGAGGATCGGAAAGGCGTCCAGTGGACGGCTTTCCCGACGAACGGACTTGGGCGAGACCCGAAGCCGCTGTTCCTGTAGCCAGTCGCCGAACGCCGCCACCAGCGGGGCCGTTCGTGCCTGCCGGGCCGAAAGGCGTTGACCTGGTTCGACGCCGCGGATGTCGGCCTCGATCTTGTAGATCTCGGCGATGCGGCGCAGGTTGAGCCATTGATGCGCCATTGGTTCAAGCACAATGGCGAACGGCGGCGATCATCACGCCGGAGGCGTGCCTTCGGCA
>NZ_JBPBBB010000055.1:0-16534 GCF_050896375.1 Roseovarius tibetensis | reverse complement strand
GCTGGGATGACGACTTCCTTCGCAGGGTTCTCAATGGTTTAGTCGAGACGTGACCCCAACTGCGATTGCCCTGCGCCAGCAGAAAGGTGCGCAATGCACGCGTCAGCGATGGCGGAAGCGTGTCGAGCTCATGGTCGATCTTGTGTTTGATGGGCAGGACATCCTCGTTGTCGGTGATGTACCGAAGCCAAGTCGGATCGCCATCTTCCGGCAGACCATCCACGAAGATCTTGGTCGGCCCGAAATAGTTGCTTGGCGCGTCTAGGCCAATGATGAAGTCTCTCGGAAAGAGGTCTTCATTGTACATCTCGTCATCCTGATCGGGGTCGATGAAGATGTTAGCGAACGGAGTTGCCGTGTACCCGACATAACAGCTCCGGTGGAACATGTTCAGCAGATCACGAATCTGCCCATTGATCGTCGTTACGAGCTTCTTGCCATACTTCGTGTTGATCGACGCGTTGTCAGCTTCATCATCAATCAAAAGCATCGGTTGATCGATCATCTCCTGATCGCCACGCGCGCTGTTGTCTTTGAGCCAGTCGAGCAGGTTGGCGAGCGTCCGGTGGTTCTTCTTGATCACGAGGACCACCGGCACCTTGTAGGAGTCGATCTCACTGGTGTTGGTGGAAGCCGTGGCCTTGTTGAAATCCCGAAGCGTGTTGGTAAGGCTGACCGGTGTGTTGTTCGGGTCGAAATGGCCGACACCAATGATGTGTTTCGCCCCGCCCTTCTTCGTTTCCTGAGACTTTCCGGTGTCACGGCCGATGAAACCTTCATCAATTCGGGCCTGAGTCTGGTTTCGAAGGTTGTTATGAATACCTGCAATGACGATGATCAGCCTGTACCCTGCATCCGCAGCCTTACAAATCAGGCCTGCATAATTCGCTGTCTTCCCGCTTTGAACATGCCCCACCACCATGCCACGGCGATCCCATGGCACCTGTTTTTCGGGGTTTCCCAAGCGACTAAGGATCTTGTCTGTGACTTTATCTGTTGAAATCACGACGTCCTTGGGAAGGCCGTTCTGCAGAAGCAGTTTCTGATAGCGATTCCAGTAGAACGGCTCGATAGATGGTTTGGCATCATCAAGCCATGGTTCGAAGTCCTCGCTGTCGACGACTGCACCTAGACCCGCTTTGATACCTTCCTTAGCCTCAATTTCTTTGGCTATCAGCTCGATTTCGCCATCAGTCACCCCTGGAGGATTTCTCCGCGCGTGCAACATGTTTAGGTCGGAAATATAGGAGCGTAATTCCTCCCCAGTCATTCTCGGACTGTCAAAAAGATCCATTTCGACGGTGTTTTTTAGCTTCTCAAATGCATTTCTCATTACTCTGCCTCGGCAAGAAATTTCTGTAGAATTGGCTCAACGCTATCCCATTGCGAACGCAAGAACGCATAACTTTTCATTGTATCAATTAGGGCGTCAGTAGACATGCCATTTTCCATTAGATTGACTGCAAGAGAATATATGAGCTCTTCCAGATCAGCAGCCGAGGTCTCGTCAGCAGTGACCGCTTCCGCATTCCCGACAAGTTCAGCATGCAGCGTCTCGATCGGTAAACCAGACCCCACGATGCGCAGGCAACGTTCGAAACCCTCTCGCAGCTCTTCTGGCAGCTGCTCGGCATAGGTTCGGAAAACCGGGTGCTCGAGGTTGGGACGAAAGACGATCTGACCATCGTTCTGCACCTTATTCCAGATCGGAAAACGGGTTTCATCGACCAGTTTCTGGCCCCGGCTTCTATACGTGCGCTTGGACGTGCCGACAAACCGCTCGACAACCTTTTTCAGGCGCTCACGCACCACCGGCGGAAGCTGGGCCGAAGCCTTCTTCACGTCAATCTTCCACTCCGCGTCCATCGTGTTCGGAATATCGACTGCTATACGGCAGAGTTTCGTCAGTTCCGTTTGGCGCGCCAGACCCAGCCACCCACCCGCGATGATGAGACGTTTCTCGCGATAGACGTAGAGGCCCTGGGACTTCAAATGGCCCTCCGGGCCGCCGATTTCTTCCCATTCTTCCCGGCTCATCCGCTTGTGATGGGGCAGCGTATGGCACCTTATCAGAACGTCACCCTGACGCAGGCGAAGCACTTCTTCCGGGTCCTTCTGCGTTGCGACGTGTGTCGTTGCCATGGGGTCGACGGGTTTCAGCGGGCGACCGTTGAGTGACAGTTTCAGCCGTGGCTTGGCGCCTTCCAGAAAGCGATGAAACACCAATCGCAAATGATGTTCTGCTCGGGACAACTCCGAGTTCATGTGTTCGGCCCGCTTCGCACGATCATGCATATAACCGCCGCTCAAGCGATCGAGTTTCTCCCAAATGACGACCGTTCCGGTCTCCGAAAGGAGGTCATGGCCCGTCACGAGTTCGGGGTTGTCGATGAGTTCGAGGCTCCAGTCGTTCCGTTTCGCAACGCGATCCAGGTCCCAGCGGGCACAAGATGTGCGATCGTCTTTCCGCGTCAGTACCGTCAGACTTCGACACTGCGAGAAGCTGGCACTCTTCAAGCCGAGACCGAAACGACCGAGGTCTTCGGCCTCGCGGTCATCGGTCGGATTCTTCGAGCCGAGACGCATGGCTTCGACCAGTTCGGTCTCCGTCATACCTGAACCATCATCGGCCAGCGCGATCCAAGGTTCGTCCGCAACAGTGTCGGCGATCAGGGTTGCTGTTCGCGCGCCGGCGGTAATGGCGTTGTCGATGATGTCTGCGAGAGCCGTCTCGAGGCTGTAGCCGAAGTCGCGATGACCCTCGATGAGCGACGCGGCGTATGGCGTCGCATCGACTTCCCTCGTTTCAAGTTTGTTACGCGTTACTGTCCCCATAGGTTGAATCAACGCATGATTTCTAGCATTTGCAAGGCCTTGTTGAACGTTTCAAGGCGGCTGCGAGAGAGATCGGCTTGGCCCGAAGATTTGTACCCGGCTTGCAGCGCAGATGCAGACAGGCTGCAGCAGCTCGGCAAACACGCAGCGCACCTTTTGCAGGGAAGGCCATTGTCCAGCGCTCACCTTCGAATCAATTCCAGTCGCTCCAGAGCAAATTTAAGATTCAGAATTGCGCTCATCGCAGGCTAGGAATGCAGCCGAAAGCCTACTTCCGACGTGCTCTGTCTCGCACCGTCGGATCGCGGAAATTGTGGCGGGCTTTCGCGGATGGTAGCGTGCCGCATCGCACCGCTGGTAAGATCGACCGAAACGGCCAGGGGGGAGCGCTGGAAAAGGGCAAGATAAGAGCGTCTGCCACCAATGCCGCAAGTCACTGACGTGACTGGCGTTTTCGCGTGCATGCAAATCGGTCGTGGGCAGGTTTCCTGCAATTTCGCAGTATTTTCAGATCACTGGCATGCACAGTGCGGAAACCTGCTCTTTGTGGCTGCGCAGTTGAAGAGGCAACAACTCCGTGTATCGGGAGGTGGCATCTCGCGCTCAACAATGGGAGCGCGAGATAAAAGAGGTGCCGCATGGCAACCTCAAGTTGCTGTTGTTCGGAGAGATTATCCGCCGCATTTACGCGGCTATTGAAGTATCAATCCCATCAAGGCATTGACCTTAAATCGCTTTCTGCGCGGCACTGCGCCGATCCCACGACAAAATGCGACTACGCCAGCGCAGCCAGGAAATCGCACCGTTTCGCCACACCTGACGCCCACCTGTTTTTCCCCGCCAGAGGCCTACCCTGCCCGTTCTCGGCTTCGTTCCTCCCTCCCTTTCCGGCATCCTTTGGGCGCCCGAAACCCAAATCCATCGCTCCATGCCCAAGCGCCCCGCCATCCTGCCTCCCACCCTCGCGCCCCGCGGTCTCTCACGGACCGAGGCGGCGGCCTATATCGGGGTCTCGCCCACGCTCTTCGATCACCTGGTCCGCGACCAGCGCATGCCGCCGCCCAAGCGGATCAATGCCCGCACCGTCTGGGACCGGAAAAAACTTGACCGGGCGTTCGAGCTGATCCCTGATGGGGATCACTCCGACCACAATCCCTGGGACGACTGACGGCTGACGAAAGGCGGCGCGTGACATGCCCACATTCAGGATGAGAGACGGCTCGGGCAGCATCCGCCTGAAACACGTCATCGAGGATACCGACCGGCACGGGAACGTGCGCGTCTACCTGCGGCGACCTGGGCACCTGAAGGTGCGGCTGCGGAGCCAGCCGGGTACGGAGGACTTCCTGGCCGAGTACCGCGCGGCCATGATGGGCGCGACACCGCGCGCGCCGGCCGGACCGCTCGAGCGGCGCGGGTCGAAGGGCAGCTTCAAGTGGCTCTGCGAGCAGTACTATGTCTCCGCCGAATACCAGCGCCTGAGCGGTCGCACCAAGTATGTCCGGCGCGGCATCCTCGACCGGATCTGCGAGAAGAACGGAACAAAGCCCTACGCGCTGATGGAGCCCCGCCATGTCCGGCGCATGAGGGACGAGATCGCCGACCGGCCCGAGGCCGCCAACGGCTTCGTCAAGGCACTGAGGCAGGTCTATGCCTTCGCGGTCGAGTACGAGCTGGCGCAGCGCAACCCGGCCCGCGACGTGCCCTACCTCAAGGCCAAAGGCGACGGCTTCCACTCTTGGACGATGGAGGAGGTCCGGCAGTTCGAGGACCATCACCCGATCGGCAGCAAGCCGCGGCTGGCGCTCGCGCTCATGCTCCACACCGGGCAGCGGCGATCGGACATCGTCCGGCTCGGGCCGCAGCACATCAAGGACGGCTGGATCACCCTGACCCAGGCCAAGAACCGGGATCGCAAGCCCGTCACCCTCTCCATCCCGGTCCTGCCGGAGTTGAAGGCGGTCCTCGACGCCACGCCCACCGGCAACCTCGCCTTCCTCGTCACGGCCTTCGGCAAGCCCTTCACCTCGAACGGCTTCGGCAACTGGTTCCGCAAGCAATGTGACAAGGCCGGTTTGAACCAGTGTTCCGCCCACGGGCTGCGCAAGGCCGGCGCGGCGCTGGCAGCCGAGAACGGCGCGACCGAACGGCAGTTGATGGCGATCTTCGGCTGGACGACCATGAAGGAAGCCTCGCGCTATACCCGCGCCGCGCGCCAGAAGGTCTTGGCGGCGTCCGGGATGAAGCTGTTGTCTCGGGAGGGTGCCGGGCCGGAAAGAGGGGAAGCACGGGGTGGCGGCACCTGAGTTCCGGACCGACCGCGACGGCCCGCTTGATGCGCCGCTCGCCATGACGGCAAACTTGTTTTGTCCGTCGCCAGTATCTTTCATACTCGACAGTGGCTCCCGCGCCTTACCCAAACACCGGAACGGACAGAGACGATGACCCGTAGCCTCAAGGAAAAGCTTGCCACTCTCGACCCCGCCCGCCGGGCCGCGATCGAAGACGACGCCGATCGTCTCCATGCCGAATACCTGAAGCACGAAGAAAAGCGGACGACCGATCGGCCTTCATAGGTTCCGCCATAGTACCATGCCCACGGTCAGCCAATCGAACTTGGCTGGGTAGTCGTGTCCGACACCTTTTCCCGAACTCCAATCCTTCGAAATCCACGACTCCCCGGACGCCGCCGAGGGCGCGAAATCCTGCGCCGGAACGCGAACGTCTCACGAACAAAAAAGTCCCACTTTTGCCCAAGCGCGAAAACGGTGGGACGATATTTCCCCGTAACACATTGATATTATTACCACTAGGGGGTGCTTTGGTGCCCGGGGGCGGAATCGAACCACCGACACGAGGATTTTCAATCCACTGCTCTACCCCTGAGCTACCCGGGCCTAAGCAAGCACCTTGCTTATTTGGGTGTTTAGGCGAGGGGTGGCGGGGTGTCCAGAGCCGAAGCGACAAAATCAACCGGGTTTTTGCATGTCGCTGTCGGTATCCTGAGTGGCCGCGTCGATATCCTCGGGGTCGTGCGAGGGGACCGCGTAATCCCCACCGAACCATTTGCCGAGGTCCACATCCGCGCAGCGTTTCGAGCAGAAGGGGCGATACCGGATCTCGGTCGGTTTCTTGCAGATCGGACAAGTCATTTCAGAATATCGGTCAGGGGCAGCCGGTCGCGTTTTCGCTGAAGCTCGAAATGTCCCAGAGGCGACCAACCGGCAAGGGTCGTCTCGACCGGATCCTTTCGGAATGCGGCGCGCAGGGTGGTTTCGAAGACACGGCGGTCCTTCTTGGGCATCGGTGACAGATCGAGCGTGATCTGCCCGCCAAGCCCGCGCAACCGCAATTGGCGGGGCAGATCGCGGGCCATGGCGAGATTGGCCTTCAGGCCGGCGGCCGGGCTCGCATCGCCGCCGGTATTCACATCGACCGCGACCAGCGCGCGGGTCGGCTCCACGAAATACGACCCGCCGCCGGCCAGTGGCACCTGCGTCGTCTGCAGCATGTCCATCTGGTCAAGCACCCCGAGCGTGGCAAAGCAGCCCGGGTCGGTCGTGATCTCTGCGGGCTGCACCCAATCGCGCCACGCAAGGGCGTGTGGGCCATCGCCGTCCAGCAGCTTTTCCGCGTCGCGTCCGTTGGCGTCGGCCAGTACGGCAAGGGCCAGATCGCGCATCGCGCGGATATCCTCGGCGATCGCATCCGGATCGGCGCCGGCACAGGCGGAGCGCAGGATCAGGCCGACCTCCTGCCCGTCGAGCGTGTCATGCGCGATCTCCAGCAGCGTGTCGCGCAGATCCTCGTCCTTGATGCCCCGCGACAGGTTGAGCCCGGGCGCATCGGGCGTGACGATCGCGTAGCGGCTCTTGAACAGGAGACGCGTTGTCACCGGCAACGCCTTGCCCGGCTCGGCATAGCCGGTCACCTGAACGAGACGCGGCTGACCGGGGCCAAGACCCTTGATCTGCCGCAGAAAGGCGGACCCGTCGGGCGTGCGCAGGAACATGCCCCCCTGCCCCTTCACCGGCCTGTCGGCGATGGCCCGGTATATCGTGCCGGGGCGCGGCAGATCCGAGTCGATCAACAGATCGTCGAGCTGCCCGTCCACGATATGCGCCGCCGCTTCGACCGTGCCGACATGATCAAGGGCGATGCTGTGGTCGCTCATGTTGCAGCTTTCCAGAGAGGGTACCCGGCGGCTTGCAGCAGCCCCGCCGTCTCGGCCAGCGGCAGCCCGACGACACCCGTGAACGAGCCCTGAATCCACGGGATCAGCGCCCCGGCGAGGCCCTGAATGCCATAGCCACCAGCCTTGCCCTGCCAGTCATCTGTCGCCAGATAAGCGTGCAGTTCCTCATCCGACAGGCGCTTCATGCGGACCGTGGTCACCACGTCACGCTCCCACAGGCGCGCGCCGCGACGGACGGCAACCGCGGTGATGACCTTGTGACGACGCCCCGACAGGTCCAGCAGGAACTGCGCCGCCTCTCCCGACGAGTCGGGCTTGCCCAGGATGCGGCGGCCAAGCGCCACCGTGGTATCCGCGGCCAGGACCACGTCATCATCACCGGCCGAAACCGCCCGTGCCTTCTGCCGCGCCACGCGGGCACAATACGGGCGGGGCAATTCGCCTGTTTCGGGCGTCTCGTCGATCTCGGGCGGACGGATGTCATCCACCACGACCCCGATCTGCGCCAGAAGTTCCCTGCGGCGCGGGCTGCCCGATCCGAGAATGAATACCACGAAATCAGTCGCTTATTTGAAGCGATAGTTGATCCGACCCTTGGTCAGATCGTAGGGTGTCATTTCCACCTGAACCTTGTCGCCTGCCAGAACACGAATGCGGTTCTTACGCATCTTTCCTGCCGTGTGCGCGATGATCTCATGGCCGTTCTCAAGCTCGACCCTGAATGTCGCGTTCGGCAGGAGTTCCTTCACGACACCGGGAAATTCGAGCGTATCTTCCTTGGCCATGGTCTCTCCTTGATTTGTCCATCCGCCAGTTCGCGGAACGCGCCTGTAAATGGGCCTGTTTTACGCTTTTTTCAAGGGCCTATTCAGCCAAGACGCGTTGCTGTGACTTCTCGGTCGCGGCCCGCCTGCTCGGCCCAGTGAAGACGGTTGAGAACCACACCGTCGGTCCGTACCCGCGCGACCTGCGCCGGATCGACATCCGCGATGGTCCAGCCAGGCTGATCGAGCGTGCCTTCGGCAATCACGCCAGTGGACGGGAAACCCGTATCGGGCGGGCCGAACACGCCACCGGTGCCGGTGTTTTCGTCCACCGCGGGCGACCACGCAGCCGCCCCCACGGTCGAGGCCATGACCGTCACGCACTGGGTTTCCAGCGCGCGCGCCATGGCCCCGATGCGGACCCTCGAATACCCGGTATGGGCCTCTGTGCAGGACGGCACCAGAAGCAGATCGGCCTCAGAAAGCGCGCGGGCCAGAAGCGGAAACTCGGCGTCATAGCAGATGAGTATGCCGATTTTCCCGAGACCGGTCTCGAACAGGCGCAGCGGTCCACCGGGCACGATATCCCACTCTTCGCGCTCGAACCGGGTCATGATCTGCTTGTCCTGCACCCCATGGCCGCCGGTGGGCGTGAAGAGCCCCGCGCGGTTTACCGGGCGCGGTCCAAGATCGGCGTCGAACACCGGGGCAGAGGCGGACAGGATATGCATCCCGTGCCGCACCGCCAAGCGGCTGTGCAGGTCGTCCACGTCGGCGATCCTTCGCGATATCGCCTGCACCGACCGCTCGAGGTGCCCAGCAGCCTCCGGCCCGTCGAGCATCGCCAGTTCCATCGCGCCATATTCAGGGAAAACCGCCAGTTCGGCCCCCTGCCCCGCGGCCGCGGCAACCCACGCGCTGATCTTGGTCTCATACTCGGCCCACGAGGTGAGCGCATCGAGCGGATAGGCGGCGGTGGCGATTTTCATATGGACCTCTCGGTATGATGATGAACCACACGTGTAAACGCCTTGGCGCGTCAGGTCGAGCGATTGCCGCCCGTGTTGCAACCGTGCTATCGCTCTGGGCAAAGAGGCGGGAAAGCCCTGCATATGGGAAAGACAGCACTGACCAAGTATCAGCGGCTCGAGGCGGCAGGGCTGTGGCGGGCCGACGAGCACGCGCAACGCCTTGATGTGATCGTGTCGGTCGGCCAGGCGACATTGACCATAACGGACATGCGCGACCGGGTGCAGACGCATTGGTCCATCGCCGCCATCGCGCGTGCCAATCCGGGGCAGACACCCGTGATCTATCACCCGGACGGCGATCCAAGCGAGACGCTGGAACTGCCCGAGGACGAGGCCGAGGTGATCCAGGTCATCGAGACCATGCGCAACGCCGTCGCCCGGCAACGTCCCCGACCCGGACGGTTGCGGCTGATGGGCGTCCTGGCAAGCGCGGTGGCCGTGATCGCGCTGGCGATCTTCTGGCTGCCGGGTGTGTTGCGGGACCACGCGCTGCGCGTCGTCCCGCCGGTCAAGCGGGCCGAGATCGGGCGGGCCCTCACCGCGCAACTGCAAGACGCGACCGGACCGGCCTGTCGTGGCACGGGTGGCCAGATGGCGCTCTCCGCCCTTGCGCAACGCCTGCCGCCGCGCGAGGGGACCGCCCGGTTCATCGTGGTGCGCGACGGGATCGAGGACGTGCTGCGCATGCCCGGTGGCACGATGATGATCCCCGCAAGGCTTGTCGAGGATTACGAGGAACCCGACGTCGTGGCGGGGCATATCATCGCGGCCTACCTGCGCGCCGAGGCACAGGATCCGCTTGGGCGCCTGCTGACCGAGGCCGGGCCGATGGCCAGCCTTCGGCTCTTGACGACAGGTCAGCTGCCCGAGGCGAGGCTGGACGCCTATGCCCGAACGCTTGTCGAGACGCGCCCCGATTCCCCCTCCGACACCGAGATGCTTGAGGGTTTCTCCTATTGGCGCGTACGCGCGACGCCCTATGCCGCCGCGCGCGACGCGGCTGGTCAAACGGCCGGTGCCCTTGTCGAAGCGGACCCGTTCGCGCATGACGCGCCCCCGCCCCCGCCGGTTCTCAGGGACGGGGACTGGCTTCGGCTTCAGGGGATTTGCGGTCGCTAGGACCTCGGACCCCCGATGCCTGCGCCGGGTGACGATCCTCGCCGCACGCCGCGTGGCACCTTTTGTCCTACATGTACCCCCGAACAAGACTGTCGGCGATCAGCGTCCAGCCATCGGCGATCACGAAAAACGCGAGCTTGAACGGCAGCGACACCATGGCCGGAGGCACCATCATCATGCCCATCGACATCAGGATCGCGGCAATCACCAGGTCAATGATGAGAAACGGCAGGAAGATCAGGAACCCGATCTGGAAGGCCCGTGCAATTTCCGACAGCATGAAGCTTGGGACCAGCACCGAGAGAGGCGCATCAGGGCCGGTGACGATGTCGACCGCGTCAGGGCGCAGTGCGGCCATGGCGGCGAATGTCTCGCCATCCAGCCTTGCCGCCATGAAACCACGGAACGGCGTCAGGGCGCGTGTCACCGCCTCTTCAAGCGGCAGCGTTTCCGCGATCAACGGCTCTATGCCGTTTGTCCAGGCGTCGCTGAACACCGGGGCCATCACGAAATAGGTCAGAAACAGCGCAAGGCTGACGATCAGCATGTTGGGCGGCGACTGCTGAAGCCCGATACCCTGCCGCAGGATCGAAAGAACCGTGACGATGAAAGGGAAACACGTGATCATTATGGCGATGCCGGGCGCAAGGCTCAGCACCGTGATGAGGGCGATCAACTGGATCGTGCGGGCCGAGACGCTTTCGCCATCGCCAAGCGAGATCGAGATATCCTGCGCCACCGCACCACCCGCAAGGCCGATCAGCACGAGCGACCACAAACATGTCCACCCGGCACCCCGTATGCCGATCATCCCAGGCCGTCCTGCAGGTTGGCGACTTCGGTGAGGCGCACTGCAAGTTGTCCGGCCTGTTCGCCGTCCAGCTCTTCAAGCTGGCCCCGTGCGACCAGGCGTTCGCCGATGTAAAGTTCCACCGGGTCGTCGACACGCCGGTCGAGCGCAAGCACGGCGTCTTGGCCAAGGTTCAGCAGGTCACGGATCAACGGCCGCGCCTTGCCGACCGAGATCGTGATCTCGATGGGCACCGAGGAAAACGGGTTGGACAGATCCGCGCCCGGGCGCGTCTTTTGCGGGGTCGTGTCATCGGTCATGCTGTCGCTTTCCTGTTGTTTTCGAAGAACCCGGAAACCGCGTGTTCCATGCCCTTCAAGACCTCCTGCAGATCGATCGCCTGTTCCCCGCCATCGAAGCGGAGATAAAGTTGACCGCTTGCCAAGGCGTCGTCGGCCCTGAGCTCGATGTCCATCTGTGGCAAGGCGTCGGTCAGGTGATCCAGCAGCGCCATGTCCTCCGACGCCGCGGTAATGCCGATTTTCTGATGACCGTGTTCGCGTGCGATCTCGTGCACGGTCTCCACCAGCCGCGGGGCAAGACTGTCGCGGGCCAGACGCGGCAGAACCGCCGCAATCATCTGTTCCAGAAGCGGATACAGCGCCTGCATCACGGCCGAATAAGCCTCTTCATAGGTGAATGTCAGGTCCTGCAGGTTCTGGGAAAGGTCAGCGGTGATCCGTCGCGCGTCTTCCGACTGCGATCTTGCGCAATCGTCCCAACCCGCCTGATAGCCATTTTCAAAGGACTGAAGCCGTTCTTCCTCGAGCGTCACATCGGTGATCGGCAGCGGCGTGCCGCGACGGAGGTCGCCGAAATCTTCCAGCATGTGGGTGATCGACATCAGGCCTTCTCCTCTTCGCCTTCAAGCCAGTTTCGGAGTATCTCGACGCTTTCTTCCTGACGCTGGCCGATCAGGTTGCGCAGACGGACAACAGGGTCCTGGTCCGACTGGTCCGAATAGCCGACCTGTGACCGCTCGTTCGATATCACCGACAGTCGGCTCGAATCGAACTCTCCATCCTCGATCTCACCGGTCAGCGGCGCGGTCTCGGACGACGCGTCGGCCGGCCCGGCATCCTCCGACGGGCCTGGCGCGCCAAGGCGCGCGGCGGATTGCCCGGCGGGGCGCGCGAGGATCGGTCGCAGAACGAAAAGTCCGAGAACCAAAGCCACGAGGGCCAGAACCGCAGCCTGAATCAGCGACATCAGATCGAGATCGAATCTGTCGAACACACCCGATGTCACGAGGCGACCGCCCGGCTCCGCAGTTTCGAACTGCATGGTCTTGATGGTCAGCACATCCCCGCGTTCGGGGTTCAAGCCCACCGCCGAGGATACGAGCTCTGCCAGAGCGTCAAGCTCCTCCTGCGGGCGCGGCTGAAATACGGGCGTCCCGGCCTCGTCGGGCACAGAGATCCCGTTGACCAAAACCGCGACGGTAAGCCGCTTGATAGCACCCGGGCCTTGGGTGATTTCGCGCTCCGTGGTTGAAATCTCGTAGTTCACACGCTCGCGCGTGTCACTGCTCTGGCTCTGTGACGCGGTTTCTGCCCCCGCATCCCCGTCCGGCACGTTCGACGCCACGGTCACGCCCGCACCCTGGTCCGACGACGTCGTCGTGGTTTCCTCCGTGTCGGTGCTGATGGCGACCCGCCCGTCAGGATCGAAGCGCCGCTCGCGAATCGCCTCGGTCCGGGTTTCGGCATCGAGCGCCACCTCCACCACTGCATTGCCGGGACCGACGCGCGCCTCGAGCATGCGTTGTGCGCGCGCGCGCAACGCCGCCGTCCGTGTGTCCGGCGCATTCTCGGGGGTGTCGTCGGCCACACCGATCAAACCGCCTTCGGCATCAATGACAGAGACATCCTCCGGCGTGAGACCCGCCACCGCCGACGCCACGAGAAAACGCAGCGCGCGCGCATGTTTCGGGGTAATGCCCTGCGCGTGGGTCGTGATGGAAACAGAGGCCGATTGGCGGATATCGCGCTGAAACGGGTTTGACCCTGTCGATGCGAGATGCACGCGTGCGCCGCTGATCGCGGGATGTGCGAGAATGGTGCGCGCCAGTTCTCCCTCTTTCGCGCGCCAATAGGCGGCATCGAACATCTGCGATGTGGTGCCAAAGCCCGACATCCCGTCAAGCAGTTCGTACCCCTTGGACGTCGAGGCCGGCAGACCTTCCGCAGCAAGGCTCATGCGAAGCGTGTCACGTTGTGTCGAATCAACGAAAATCGACGACCCGCGCACCTCATGGGGCACGCCGCGCTGTTCGAGCGCGCCGACCACCTCACCGGCGACCGCGCCGTCCAACCCGGCATACAACAAGGTCATGTTGGGCGCGGATGCCATGCGTGCAAGCGCCAATACCGCCACGAACATGGCCAGTGTGGCCACCCCGACGATCACGCGCCGGCGCATGTCGAGAGAGTGCCAGAGGGTCACGATCTGCTGCAATTCTTTGCCTCCTGATCTGCGGCGTTCTGCCGTTCGCTTCGATCACCTTTCGCCGATCAGGCTTAATAATCGGTTAGTTTCTGTCAGTCATATTGGCCCTGTCGAAAGTCGGGGGATGCACCATGGCACAAGCGGAACAGACGGCCGAGGGTCCAGAAAACGCACCGAAACGCACGAGGACGCCGTTGGTTGTCGGGCTCGTGCTGGCGTTGATCGGGGGTGGTGGCGGATTTTATGCCGCCTTCGCAGGCCTTCTGCCTTTCCACGCCTCAGGCGATGACGCGCAGGGGGTGACCGCGGGTGACACGTCGCCTGCAAACTTCGCGGACATGGCCTTCGTGCCTGTCGAACCGCTCGTGATCTCGTTGGCCGAAAACGGCAGGACGCGGCATCTCCGCTTCCGGGCCGAGCTTGAAGTGCAGCGTGCGCAGCAATCCGAGATCACGCGCCTGATGCCGCGCATCGTGGACGTTCTCAATACCTACCTGCGCGCGCTCACCATCTCCGATCTCGAGGACAGGACCGCGCTGCTGCGTCTGCGCGCGCAGATGCTGCGCCGTGTTCAGATCGTGACCGGCAGGGACGGCATAAACGACTTGCTGATCATGGAATTCGTATTGAACTGAAAGGGGGAATGATGGAACTCATTGCCGATATCCTGCTGGTCGCCGGCGCTCTTGGAGCCGGCTTTTACTGTTACGTCCTCGCGCGACGCCTGAGCCGTTTCAATGATCTGGAAACCGGTGTCGGCGGTGCCGTCGCGGTCCTGTCGGCGCAGGTCGACGACCTGAGCCGGACCTTGCGCGATGCCCAAACGACAGCCAGCGGCTCGATGGAGTCTCTGGACGGGCTGACCGATCGGGCCGAAAACGTGGCCAAGCGGCTCGAACTCCTGGTCGCCTCCATGCACGATCTGCCAGAGGAGGGCGCGGCGCCCCGAACCGGGACTGCCGCGGGTAACCAGGCCGACGGGCCGGTCTTTCAGCGTCGTCCACGTGACGAGACCGGAGCACGCTCGTGATGGCCGTGTCCAAGCGAAAGCGTCGCCCGCGCAGACGGGCGCGCGGGGCGCTCGTGATGATTGCCACGCTGCTTTTGACATCCGCTTTCGTGCGACTGGGCGATGGCGTCGGCCACGCGGTGGCCCGCGTATCGGCCGAGGTGGTGACGGGACCAGCGGAATCGGACGCCATGCAACGCTGCGATACACCGCAGGACCTGCAAGTTCTTCTCGATGTCCTTCAGGACCGTGAAGCGCGGCTCGACCAAACGGAGGCCGCCTTGCAGGACCGGATGCAGGTACTGCGAATCACGGACCGTGAAGTCAGCCGGAAACTCGATCAGCTTGAAGACGCCGAAAACCGGCTTCGCGAAACACTGACGATCGCAGAGAGCGCCTCGGAAGATGACATCAGCCGACTGACCGAGGTTTACGAGCGCATGAAGCCAAAACAGGCGGCCGCGCTTTTCGAGCAGATGGACCCCAGCTTTGCCACGGGTTTTCTGGCCCGTATGCGCCCGGAAGCCGCGGCAGCCATAATGGCCGGGCTCAGCCCTCAGGCCGCACACACCTTCAGCGTCGTGTTGGCCGGTCGAAACGCCGATGTGCCAACGCAATAACCTGACTCCCCTCAACTTTTCTTAACCCTCTGCTGCCAAGATCGCACACACAGAAGGGGAAGGGAGAAAGCAATGCTCGGTACGCTTGGTATCCTCGTGGTTTTCGTCATGGTTTTTGGCGGCTATCTGGCCGCCGGAGGCAAGCTCGACATCATTCTCGCGGCCCTGCCTTTCGAGTTGATGATCATCGGCGGTGCGGCAACCGGCGCCTTTCTGATCGCCAATGACGCACCTGTCATCAAGACCACGATCCGCGATATCGCCAAGGTGTTCAAAGGGCCGAAATGGAAACCGGACGATTACCGCGACCTGCTATGCCTTCTCTTCACGCTGATCCGGCTCAGCCGTCAGAACCCTGTGGCGATAGAAGAGCATATCGAGCAGCCCGAGAGCTCCTCGATCTTCGCGACTTACCCACGCATCCTCGCGGATCAAGAGGCGGTCGCGTTGATTGGCGATACGCTACGCTCGGCCATGATGAATTACGACGATCCTCATCAGGTGGAAGAAGTTCTGGAAAAACGCATGGAAGTCAGCGAGCATCGTGCCCTTCAATCCAGCCATGCGCTACAGACCGTCGCGGATGGATTGCCGGCCCTTGGTATCGTTGCCGCAGTCCTCGGCGTTATCAAGACCATGGCCTCCATAGATCAACCCCCCGAAATCCTCGGGAAGATGATCGGGGGTGCTCTGGTCGGCACGTTTCTCGGTGTGTTCCTGGCCTACGGTTTCGTCGGACCATTTTCGGTCAAGGTGCGTGACGTCGTTGAGGAGGATGCGCATTTTTACAGGCTGATCCGCGAGGTTCTCGTCGCGAACATGCACAATCACGCGGCGAACATCTGCATAGAAGTCGGGCGCCAGAATGCTCCCCTTCACAATCGGCCAAGTTTCACCGCCCTCGAGGACGCCCTTAAAAGGGTCAAGCAAGGGGTGGCATGATGATACGGCTTGTCGTCTTCCTGATGCTGGGCATGTCCGAAGCGGCGTCGGCACAAACAGTTGCCGTTCGCTCCGGGGATCACGGCACATTCACACGTCTCGCCCTCGACATGCCTTACACGGATGATTGGCGCATAGACCCAGATGGTGACCGCGCCCGCGTCATCTTTCCCGAATCCGGGCTCGAGTTTGACATTTCGGACGTATTTGACCGCATATCTCGTAACAGGCTCCGCGCCATAGACCCCGCGCCCGGGCAACTCGATCTGGACTTGGCCTGTGACTGTGACGTGACCGGGTTTTGGCATACCGACAGAATGCTCGTGCTGGACATAGCAGAAACGCGACCCTCGGAACGACCGACACACGGGCGAACGACGGACCCTTCATCAAATCGTGGGCTGGAACCGGGCCTCAGCCCCCTTTCCCCTGCCACGATCCAACTGTCGCGTAGCCTGGCCTCGACGGGCCCCTACCAATCCGGCGCCGCCGTGATCACAGGCGACCAGACCATCTCCAATGGCAGACCCGGTGATCTGTCGGCCCTGCGGGAAACACTTGTACGGGAAGTCGGTCTTGCAGCAAGCCAAGGCCTTCTGACACCGATCCGAAAGCGCCGTCCCGATCCCGCACAACCACTATCAGCCCGCATTCCCCAAGTAGTCCGCTGATTTCGCTGTCCTGAGCTTGGTATTTCGTATATAAATCATGGTGTTGATAG
>NZ_JBPBBB010000054.1:0-17121 GCF_050896375.1 Roseovarius tibetensis | reverse complement strand
AACCGCATCGACGAACTGCTTCCCTGGAATTTCCAGCCGTCAAGCTGAAACCCGATGCCCTTCAGACGCCGCTTACGTTCTTCTTCAGCATGTTAAAGAATTTCATATCCACAAGTTCCAACGCCCACAGGGCTGCATCGAAAGGCTTCACGCTGTATCTTCTCCCTTACGGTCGACGCGTGGTCAGTAATGCCGACGAAGGTGGGAGAAGCACGAATGGCGAGAACGTCATACAAGAAACCGCGGATATCGCGCGCTCCCATGTCGGGAGGTCTGTGACGTGGCGGTCTCGCTCGAAAAGCCCCCGCGCCACGCTCCACCCCGGCGGGCCCCGCTCTCGCTGGTCAAGCACGGACACACCGAGAAGACAGTCGCGCCGCCGCACCCGGCTCTGCTAGAACTGGTGCGACTGATGGCGCGCACGACGGCGCAGCGGGCACGGGCCGAAGAGGAGAAATTGCGGGAATGACCGGAAAGAACGGCCTGCGCGCGGCAATCTATGCGCGCTACTCGTCCGATTTGCAGTCGACGGCCTCGATTACCGATCAGGTGCGAACCTGCCGCAAGCTCTGCGCGGAGCGCGGTTGGCAGGTGATCGACGTCTTCGCCGACGAGGCGATCAGCGGCGCCACCCATCTCAGGCCACAGTTTCAACAAGCTCAGCAGGCGGCGATGGACGGGCGCTTCGACGTGCTGGTGGCCGAAGGTCTCGACCGGCTTTCGAGAGACCAGGAGCATATCGCGGGGCTGCACAAGCGTATGCGGTTCCTCGGGATCGACATCGTCACCACGGCCGAGGGCGAGATCTCCGAGATGCATGTCGGGCTCGGTGGCACGATGTCGGCGCTTTTCCTGCGCCAGCTTGCCCAGAAAACCCACCGAGGCCTCGAGGGCCGGGTCAGAGCTGGCAAGTCGGCGGGCGGGATCAGCTACGGATACCGACTTGACCGCCACCCTCTGCCCGACGGGAGCCTCACGACCGGAGACCGGGTGATCGACGCGGATGAGGCCGCGATCGTTCGACGGATTTTCACGGAGTACAATCGCGGCATGAGCGCGCGCACCATCGCGATGGGGCTGAACCGGGATGGGGTTCGTCCGCCGCGCTCGGGCGGCAAGGGATCCGGCAGCTGGTCGTTCTCGACGATTTCGGGGAACTGGAAGCGCGGGACCGGGATCCTCAACAACGAGCTGTATATCGGACGTCTGGTCTGGAACCGGCAGCGCTTCGTGAAGGACCCCGAGACCGGAAAGCGCCAGGCCCGGCCGAACGCGCCCGAGACATGGGTCATCGAGGACGTCCCGCACCTGCGACTCATCGACGACGCAGTGTGGGAGGCCACCAAGCGCCGCCAGGGCGCGATCCGCGACGACATCCGGGCCGAACGGGCCACCACGCCGACGGCGCCCGGGATCGAACGCGGCCACCGGCCGCGCTACCTTCTGTCGGGCCTGCTTTCGTGCGGGTGCTGCGGGGCGGGCTACATCATGATCAGTGCCAGCCGCTACGGATGCTCGGCCGCCCGCAACCGCGGGACGTGTTCCAATCGCAAGAGCATTACCCGCGACGATATCGAGGACCGGGTCCTGAGCGGGCTGCAGCGCAAGATGATGCACCCGGAGCTGATCCGGGAATTTGTGACGACGTTTCAGGAGGAGATGCGCAAGGACCGCGTCGCGGCGATGGCGAGCCAGGCCGGGAACGAACGCCGCCACGCGAAGGTCGTCAAGGAAATCGACGCGATGGTGACGGCGATCGCCGAGGGCATGTTTCACCCGAGCATGAAGGCGAAGATGGACGCGCTGGAGGCCGAGCGAGCCGACCTGGAGGCAAAGCTTGCGGCCAGCCCGAGCCCGGAACCGGTGACGCTGCATCCCGGCCTGTCGGGCATCTACGCCAGGAAAGTTGCTGACCTCGCCGCGGCGCTGAACGCGCCCGACACCAGACCGGAGGCGGCAGACCTGCTGCGCGGGCTGATCGACCGGATCATCCTCACGCCGGACCCGGACGCGCCGAACGGTCACGTGATCGCGCTTCACGGCGAACTCGGTGCGATCCTGTCGCTCTGTGATGGGCCGGCCGGGTCTGGCGCAGGGGTCCGTTCAGGTGGCAGATCCCTGCGGCAAGTGACCATGGTTGCGGGAGTAGGATTTGAACCTACGACCTTCAGGTTATGAGCCTATCCCGCAGCGAATCCGATAATGCCTTAAAATGAGGTACTTAAATGGTAATCCTTTGATTCCGCCAACTTTCCAACTGCTCATTCACCGACACCCGCACGCATTCACAGGCAGAACCGCGCGCAAATGCGCGTTGGCGCGTTGATGTGGCGTTGATGTCCCTGCGTTGTAGGGTACGCAGGATCCGCATCGCAATCCATCGATCATGGGGGGCTCCGACAATCCCTGGCTACTTGTCTGACCGATGCGATGAATGCCCTGAACCCATCGCCAGGGACGCCCGTGTGATCTAAGGCGGTCAGCCCAGAGCGACCCATGCATAGGCTGTTGTTCGCTCGTGCAGCATTCGGTAAAAAGGGCGGGGAGCTGTCTGTCGGTGCTGCGGCACGCATTTGCAGCATCTCGTGAAAGCCGCCGTTCGAAGACAGCTTAGCGTCATGCAGATGTAGCCGACCTGGCGGGCGAAACGCTGCCGCGGGTAGCCGTCATCTGGCAACCTTGGTGCTTTGCAGAAATAGCGGCGCGCCCGGTCGGCCAATGAGCTGATTATGCGTGCGCAATGGGGGGCAGCAGCTTCGACGGCGCACCCACGGAAATCATCTCCAGCCGGTGCATGGCGCGAGTGCAGGCCACGTAGAGCAGGTTGCGGTCCATCTCGGTCGAAAAGACTGCTTCGCTGGCGTCAGGGATGAGGACCCGATCAAACTCCAGCCCCTTGGCCAGATGTGGCGTGCAGATGATGATGCCGGTCGAGAAGCCGCTACTGCCCTCTGCAAGCAACCGCGCTTCAATACCAATTTCTGGCCAATCGCCGCTGTCATGCGACGAACCTGCCGGTTCCGTCCCTCCTCTATGATCAGTTCCAGCCATCGGTTCGGCACGCTCTTGCGAAAGCGGACAGGGGGATCGCGCGGCGAGAGCGCAGGTGCATCAATCCGCCGAACCCGCGCAGGCAGCGTCTGCCCGTCCTTCAACATGAGGCCCTTGCGCAAGCGGTCGAGCGCGTCGTCGTCGGGCACGCCTTCGACCTGAACGAGGTACGACTTGGGCAGCTTGTGCCGAGGGTCCGCGATGACCGACTGCAGTCGCCCGTCATCGGTCAGAACCATCAATCCCTCGCTGTCACGATCCAGACGCCCCGCAGGATATACTCCGGGCAGGTCGATGAACGCCGACAGCGTCGGCCGCGGCGATACCGTTCCACGGTCGCCGAACTGCGGCAGCACCCCGAAAGGCTTGTTGAAGATAATCAGCGTGCGCTGCTGGCCGAGGCTGGCTTCGTTTGCGGCAGCCGGAGCTTTTCCTTTGTTCGTGGGTCTCCGCAAGGCATCGCTCAGGTTTTTCTGGTCGCAGCGAGACGGTTTCGAATAGGCGTAACCAATTTCTCGAGAGCTTCATCGCCGAGGTCACGCAAATCAGGTGCAAGATTGCGAATGGTCTCATTCGATGCGCCTGGCCGGGCGATTAAAATGCGTTCGAGCAGGTTATCCAGAAGTTTCTTCTTTTTCAATGCGTCCTCCTTGATTGGAAACTTCAGGCGACCCTTTTCAGTCTCTTCGCCGCTCTCAAGCTTCGCACCGCCGACAGAGTTCGCGTAGCGGATCCCTGTCGAGCAGGCCAAGCCCTATGAATTCGTCACACTGGCGGCACCATCCGAAATCTCCGGTCTCGATGCGGTTGATTGCCGCCGAAACGCGTGCGCGAGGCGCTCAGGCGTTAGCTGGGTGGCATACCGAGCGCAGGAATTCATCAAGCCAAACCTCCAGCAGGGAGTGCAAGCACACTGCCTCTGGTAGCGCCTGCACACCTTGCTTCGAGTTCGTCGCCCGCGCATCGAGGGCTTCCAGCGCCGTCAACAGGATCGGCAGATACCGCTCCTGCCGGGTCTCGGGTTCGGAATCTTGCATGGTATCAAAAGACACAGAATACAGCTGGAGGTGCAAGCCATCTGCGGGAGGGCGCCAAGTGCTCCCACGACGACCCGGACGCCTATAGACACTTGTGCGTCGGCGATGAGTTTGGCATCAGGCCTGCACAAGCAATAACATGGAGAGCATGTCGCGGCGCTGGTTTGTGCCCGGTCTCGTGCGCTGCCGCTACGCTCATATGCTCCGCGAAAACGGAGATATGTCGATGACAGCCATCATTGAAAGAGAACACGGTCGCTTCCGCATCAAGGCCGGTCGGCTTGGCGGCGACTTCAAGGCACGAGCATTTCGCAAGCCTCCGACAAAGAAGATGCGCCTGATCGCCGAGACAGCAGCCGACTCGCCCGAAGAGGCTATCGATGCGCTGATCCGAAAGCTCGACGAAGCCGATCAGGCATCTCTTGCTGCACGGCGCGTGGATCCAGTCTGTGACGTGAAGGTGCCATTGCGAGCCGAATTCGACGAAGCTTTGGAGCACCTGGATTTTTCCGACAGCGAAGCCTGGATGCTGATCCGGCACGCACATGCGGCAGATGTCGGCTGCACCCGGTCCGAGCTTGCAGGGCTTCTCGGCGAGGTGGAGGTCGGCGCGGTCGAGAAGTTCTATATGCGCCTGTGCCGCAGCATCCTGCATTTCATCGCCCCCGTGACAGCCATCGTGAATGGCAAGGAAATACCGGTTGATACGCCCGTGTTTCTCTGGCGCGTCGAGCCCGATCCCGAACCGCGTGACGAACGGCTCTGCCTGCACCCGGAGTTTCGCGAGGCGCTCATGGATCACGTTGCCTGGGAGCGGCGGGCCAGCCTGCAAGGGGCGATCGCCTGATCCGCACTCGGCCGGTTTGACATTCCGAGACGGAGGCCTTAGCTCCCGAACATTGGCACTCGATGGCCAAGAGTGCCAGCACGACTGGAGCACGCGCGACGGTCATGTGGATTTGGTCGGGGTTTCGACGATCATCCCCGCACGAGCCCCGGTGCCTTGGGCGGCTTGCCCCGACACCCGGCCGCAAAACGAACTGGAGAGCGATATCCTCGGACGGAGTGATCGCGCGATCCTGAAGGGAGCTGGCAACGGCTCGGAAATTGTTCAGGAGAGAGATCATGGCTTCGAAAAACGTAAGATTTGACACCGATGCCCGCGATCGCATGCTGCGCGGCGTCAACATGCTTGCCGATGCGGTGAAGGTCACGATGGGCCCCAGAGGGCGCAACGTGGTGCTCGAGAAAAGCTTCGGCGCACCGCGCATTACCAAGGACGGTGTAACCGTCGCGCGGGAAATCGAGCTTGAGGACAAGTTCGAGAACATGGGCGCGCAGATGGTCAAGGAGGCGGCTTCTCGCACCAATGACGAGGCCGGCGACGGCACGACAACGGCGACCGTCCTCGCGCAGGCCATCATTCGTGAAGGCATCAAGGCCGTGACGGCGGGCATGAACCCGATGGATCTGAAACGCGGCATCGACATGGCTGCAAAGACGGCCATGGAAGCCATCAGGTCCGCCGCGCGCCCGGTAAGCGGCAGCGCCGAGATTGCTCAGATCGGCACCATCTCGGCCAACGGCGAGGGCCAGATCGGTCGGCAAATTGCTGACGCCATGGAGAAGGTCAGCAATGAGGGTGTCATTACCGTCGAGGAGAACAAGGGCCTGGCGACTGAAACCGAGGTCGTCGAAGGCATGCAGTTCGACCGCGGCTATCTCAGCCCCTATTTCGTGACCAACTCGGATAAAATGATCACCGAGCTTGATGACTGCCTCATCCTGCTGCACGAGAAGAAGCTGTCATCGCTGCAGCCGATGGTGCCGCTGCTCGAGCAGGTGATCCAGAGCCAGAAACCGCTGCTGATCATCGCCGAAGATGTCGACGGCGAGGCGCTGGCCACCCTCGTGGTCAACAAGCTTCGCGGTGGCTTGAAGGTAGCCGCCGTCAAGGCGCCGGGCTTCGGTGATCGCCGCAAGGCCATGCTGCAGGACATCGCCATCCTCGCTGGCGGTCAGGTGATCTCCGAAGATTTCGGCATGAAGCTGGAGAATGTCGGCATGGACATGCTCGGCAAGGCCAGGAAGGTCACCATTACAAAGGACGAAACCACAATCGTGGACGGGCTGGGCGAAAAGGTCGAGATCGAAGCGCGCGTGGCGCAAATCCGCCAGGAGATCGAAGAAACCACCTCCGACTACGACAAGGAGAAGCTGCAAGAGCGTCTGGCGAAACTGGCAGGCGGCGTGGCCGTGATCCGCGTTGGCGGCATGACCGAAACCGAGGTGAAGGAACGCAAGGACCGCGTCGATGACGCGCTGAACGCGACCCGCGCGGCGGTTCAGGAAGGCATCGTCGTGGGCGGCGGTGTCAGCTTGGCGCACGCGGCGCGAATCCTCGACGACTTGAGCGGTGAGAACAGCGACCAGAACGCCGGCATCGCAATCGTGCGACGTGCGCTGGAGGCTCCGCTCAGACAAATTGTCGACAACGCGGGGCAGGACGGCGCTTTCGTAGCCGGCAAGATCCGTGAGGCGGCCGACAGCAGTTTCGGTTTCGATGCGCAGTCAGGCACGTACGGCGACATGTTCAGCTTTGGCATCATCGATCCGGCCAAGGTCGTTCGAACGGCCCTGCAGCACGCAGCATCCGTTGCCGGGCTCCTGATCACCACGCAAGCGATGATTGCCGATCACGTCGAGGAAAGCGACCCCGAAAACAGCTCGCAGGTCTCGTAGTCCGCGATGATGTAAGTTCAGTTTCCGGGGGCGCACGGCGCGCCTCCGGCAAACAGAGGCTTTCAGAACGATCTAATAACCGGCTGCTGTCTCTTCGACGGCCAAGTGATGCGCGGCACCGTCCCATCCGCAATCGGTGCATTGGACCGGCGCATGTGCCTCGACAGGGGGTAATGCGTCGGTTGCCACGCCTGTCGGCGTCAAAGTAACCCAGAAATTTGCGAGCATCCGCAGCTTGTCGCTGTCGCATTCCGGGCAACGAAGTCCAGCATAGTTCGACATCTCAGGCGCCTTCAATTGCCGGGCTTTTCGCCCTTCATTCTGACGAAAAGTGCCCGCAGTTCATCGCTGGTCGGAGCTTCCTGCTCAAGGTAGCTGATCGCCAGTTGCTCCCGGCTATCATATCCGTCCTTGGATATCACGACAACGGACCGGCCGCTCGGCAATCTGATTTCCACCGGTGAGTGGGGATCGTGGTTCGTCAGATCATCCAGCCACTCCAGGGCGATGAGACGCTCGTTCATGTTCACTCCTTCGTACAAAATCGCTTACCGTGAAGCCCGAAATGTCGGCGCGGAGCGACATCACCAGGGAAATCCGGTCTGCCTGTCTTCATTCTCATGAGAAACAATGTTGGGAAATTCGGAGCGAAGAAGCTGCGCATCATGCGCGTGCTCTACTTCAATTACTGCACCGCTGTCCCGCCAGAAGATCCGGTGTGGCCCCGCTCCGAAATCGGCAAGGTAACCTCGAAGTTGCTCCGCCGTCTTCCGGCTCAGATCTTTGCGCAATTTCAGCTGGATCAACAAAGGGCGCCACCTCACCTCACAGGGTTCTCAATCCTCGTCCGCGCTTCCAGCAAGCTTGCGCTTGCGGACCATTGCATCAGCAGTGGTTGCGGGGGTGCGGAGGAGCGGTGACGAGCGAGCGAGGCACAGCACATCAAGCACCATGGTGATTTAGCATCGCCGTGGCCAGCTGTCCAGCGAGCCCGGGATTGCCCAAGTCGCTGGCGGTAGGCGGGCCCGCCCGATTGACATTACGGTCACGCGTTCTGAGTTGCGCGGCGCATAAACGCCGCTTGGTCGATGTGCTGCAGAGCCTCTGCTCGTCTGTCATCCCAGTCAAAGCAGCGTGGCATGTTCAAGTCACAAGCTGCTATAGCCTTTCGAAGAAAATCATTCTATCTCGCACGCACCTCGAATATCGAGCGTGCTTTGACAACGCCACCAGAAATGACGCGGTTTCGGTGACAAAAGATATGGACGCAATGAGACTGATCACAAGAATGGTCCACCCGGACTTGAAGACCGTGACGGGGGCAATCCTGACCCGCCGAGCGGCGCGCGGGATCGTCTTGCGCGAGCGCTCGATCCTGCTTTTGTTCACCGAACGCTACAACGATTTCAGTTTTCCCGGCGGCGGTGTTGCCGAGGGTGAAGACCTGATCGCCGGGCTCAAGCGAGAACTGGAAGAGGAAACCGGCGCCAGAAATGTCCGGGTGCAGCGCAATTTCGGTTATATCGAAGAACTGCGGCCACATTGGCAGCCCGGCTTCGATCTGATGGCCATGACCTCGCATTTCTATTTCTGCGACATCGATCCTGCTCTGCGTGCCCCGCAGATGGAAGACTATGAGCAGGCCAACGGAATGCGCCCGCTCTGGGTCGATCTGGACGAGGCCATCGCGCATAACCACGGCGTCATGCAGCGCCGCGAAGTCAGCATGGGCCTGTCGATTCAGCGCGAAACCTATCTGCTGGAAGAACTGGCGAGCGATCTGGCGAAAGCGGCCTGACGGGGGCTGCCCTGCACGATGCTGCGCAGGGCACGGTCGATCAGGCTTTGCGCGGATAGGGCCGCAGACCCAGCAGGATCTCGGCCTGTTCGCTCAATGGACGCTCCAGATAATCGCTGTCGGTCTGATCCGCCAGTTGCGTGCGCAGCAAGTCATACACCACTTCGCGCGGTTGGCTGGTGTCGATCTCTACGCATTTACCCTTAGCCTTGAAGTGCTCGACAATCGGCAAGGTCTCGGCCTTGAAGGTCTCAAAACGCTGTTTCATGCTTTCGACATTGTCATCGCTGCGGTTTGAGTACTGCGCGCGACCCAGAATGCGCTGCGTCAGTACCTCGAGCGGGCATTCGAAATAGATCATCTTGGGTAAATCGCCCGTATCGCCAAAAACTGCATACCAGGCGTCCATATTGCCGAAGGAGCGCGGAAACCCGTCGATCAGGAAGTTGCGATTGCCGGTGTGGCGGATCGTGCGTTCGATGGCATCCTTGAGCAAACTGACCACGATTTCATCGGGCACCAGCGTGCCGGCATCGACATAGCTCTTGATCAACTCGGTTTTCGGACCGCCCGCCTTCAGCTCGGCCCGCAGGAGATCGCCAGTGGGGAGGTGGGTCCAGCCAAGCTGGATATTGGTCAGTTCGCACATCGTGCCCTTGCCCGCACCCGGACCGCCAAGGATGAACACGATGTTCGGCTCGGGGTGGGGCAGACGTGGATCGCAGTGGTGAAGCGTTACCTTTGGCGCGGGTTCAACCCCCATCTTGTAGACGTTCCACGCCCGGTCAGTGGCAGGCAGCGCGTCATCGCAGGTGATCTCGTAGGCCAGATGCCCGTCCAGCCGCGAGATGCGCCAGGATTTGTAGCTGTTGGAATAGGAAATCGCGGGGCTGCGTTCACCTTTGCCATCTGCCCGGTCCCAAGCGTGTTTGCCGTTCCAGTAACCGACGCTCGAAATCGTGCCGGATTCGGATTTGGCGGGCGGTGCGGTGGAGGGAACGTAGAGGCCGTCGACTTCGGGCAGGCCCGCACCTGACACCTCGATGAACAGGGTGTGCGGTGCGGATGTGTCGGTTTTCATCATGTATTACCTTTCCTGGTGACGGCGACCGTGTTCGCGCCTAGGGCCGCGCATGCCAGCCTGCCAGAACACTGGCTTTGCGATTGCCGTGCGCAGCGATTGGGTCTGGGTGCGGCACTTGCGGACGCAAATGTCCTCAACTCTTGCAAGTCTATGGCACAGGATCAGCGGCCCTTGCAAACCTTCGGGCGGAAGGGGTGCCGCCGGCATCCTTACAGCTTACGACGGACTTGCACCGGTCCGTGTTTAATTGCCGCTCAGAACAGTCAAGGCTGCACTTCCAGCGAAATGGCTCTCCTGCACAGCGGCCCAAGATCAGAACGCTCATGCTGGCGATGTGGCGAATGGCCGGTTTGTGAAACCCGCCGCAGCGTCGGTCCTTGTGATGAATGACTGGTAAGGGCCGTTCGCGATCGAGAGGCCGCCCAACATCCACTGCTTCGCCGCTCGCTGGCCCTGCTTGTTACCGTCATCCACAAGTTGCCCCTTCCCGTCCCGTCACAGCACCAACCACTCATCCAGCTTGGACCACCGCCGCCGCCCGGAGATGTTCTTGACGGAGATCGCCACGGCCTTCTTCTGGCCGACGAGCACGACGAGTTTCTTGCCCCGTGTGACGCCGGTATAGATCAGGTTGCGCTGAAGCATGGCGTAGTGCTGGGTCATGACCGGAATGACCACGGCGGGGTATTCGGATCCCTGACTCTTGTGGATCGTGGCAGCGTAGGCCGGAACCAGCGTGTCGAGCTCGCCAAATAGATAGCTGACGCTGCGCCCATCAAAATCGACGGCCAACTCGCCCTCGTCCAGGTCGATATCCTCGATCATGCCGATATCGCCGTTGTAGACGTCTTTGTCGTAGTCGTTCTCGATCTGCATGACCTTGTCGCCGGGCGCGAAGGTTGAGCCGAAGCGCTCGACCTTCTTGTCGCCGGCCGGGTTCAGAGCGGCTTGCAGTTCGATGTTCAGCGACCGGGCGCCAATCCCGCCACGGTTCATCGGGCAGAGCACCTGAATATCCTTGATGGGATCGAGCCCGAACCGCCGTGGGATGCGTTTGGCAACCAGCTCAACGATGCGTGGCACAGCCTGCTCCGGATCCGCAGCCGGCACGAAGTAGAAGTCCGACTCACCATCTGGTGGTGAGAGATCCGGGATGCGGCCCGCGTTGATCGCATGCGCGGTCGTGATGATCCTGCTCTGGGCGGCCTGGCGGAACACCTCGGTGAGCCGCATGACCGGCACAGCGCCAGAGCTGATGATGTCTGCGAGGACCTGGCCCGGACCCACCGAGGGCAACTGGTCGATATCCCCCACGATCAGCAGGGCCGCATTGCCGGGCACAGCCTTGAGCAGGGATTGCATCAGCGACACGTCGACCATGGAGCTCTCGTCGAGGACAAGCAGATCGCAATCGAGCGGGCTGTCTTCGCCGCGCTTGAAGCCGAATGCCTTCGGGTCAAACTCCAGCAACCGGTGGATGGTCCTGGCTTCCATGCCCGTGGCCTCGGTCATCCGCTTGGCCGCCCGGCCGGTGGGCGCGCAGAGCAAGAGCTTCACGGATTTCGCGGCAAGGATCCGCAGGATGGAGTTCACGATGGTCGTCTTGCCCACCCCGGGCCCACCGGTGATCACCATGACCTTGGACTTGAGCGCCAGCCGTATGGCCTCCGCCTGGCTGTCCGCGAGGCTGAGGCCGGTTTTCTGCTCGATCCAGGGCAACGCCTTGTCGGCGTCAATGTCGGGCCAGGGCAGCGCGCCCTGCTTGATCCGCCGGATCTGGTCAGCGATTCCGCGCTCGGCCTGATAGAGGCCAGTCAGAAAGATGCAGTCGGTATCACCAACCTGATCAGCGGTGACCGTGCCCTCGTCGAGCTCCTCCTGCATCGCGCTTTCGATCAGATCGGTGGGCACCTCGAGCAGTTTGCCGGCCAGACCGACCAGATCGCCCCTGGGAAGACCGCAATGGCCATCGCCCATGGCTTCGGACAGGGCGAAGGAAATTCCCGCGCGCACCCGGATCATGGCGGTTTTCTCGATGTCGAGCTTCTCGGCGATCAAATCGGCGGTGCGGAAGCCGATGCCGCGGATGTCCCTGGCCAGGCGATACGGGTTCTCGCTCATCACCTCGACCGCATCGGTGCCGTAGGTCTTGAAGATGCGCACCGCCCGCGCTGTGCCCACGCCGTGCTCGTGCAGAAACACCATGATCTCGCGGATCACCTTCTGGTCTGCCCAGCCCGAGGTGATCTTATCGGCCCGCTTGGGGCCAATGCCCTCGACCTCGCGCAGGCGTTCGGGCGTTGCCTCGATGATGTCGAACACATCCTTGCCAAACATTTTCACAAGCCGCCTGGCATAGACCGGCCCGATACCCCGGATCATGCCGGAGCCGAGGTATTTCTCGATTCCATCGATGGAGGACGGGGCGGACGCGCGCAGGAACTGCGCCTTGAACTGAAGGCCGTGAGTGCGATCGTTGATCCATACGCCTGACGCCGTGACCCACTCCCCGGCCGAGATCATCGCCGCATGGCCGACGGTCGTGACCAGCTCGCGATGCCCGCGGGCTTTCACCCGCAGCACGCAGAACCCGCTCTCCTGGCTGTGGAATGTGACCCGCTCCACGAGGCCCGCCAGGACCTCCGTCTTGCTTTCGGCCTTCTGACTCATCCGCCGCGCTGGGCGCGACGCCAGTCCCAGGGCATGTCGAACCGTCCCGCCCAGAGATTGCGGCGGTTGCGGCGTGCCTCTTCCTCAGCACGGACGTAGTCTCGGGAATACCGCCTGTAGGCGACAGCCCATCCGTGACGCACCATCCAAGCGTTAAGGTCTTGACCCGCATGCGCACAGACCGCGATCGCGCGATCATAGAGATCCGTGCCGCGCACCGTACATTCGACCGGCGCGCGTCCAATCTCATCCGCCAGCGCGAAGGCGGCGCGCTGACCGCAGCGCCACCGTTCGTTCGCGGCGTCAAAGCAAAGCTGACGGCTTTCCGGCGCGTCGATCCCGTGCAGACGGATTCGGTGGTTGCGGATCTCGATCGTATCGCCGTCAATCACGCTTGCCACACTAGTGATGGTCTGAGCCGCGCTCTGCAAAGGCAGAGCGAGAATGACGATGATAAAACTCAATCGAAGCATGGTGCCGGGTTCCGAGTGGCGCGGTGTCGACTTCATTTCTTCCACGAAGAGAAGCTCTGGTCGAGTCTCCGGCGGGGTCGATGGCCGCCCGATTGACCATCCTATGCAAATGACGTCGTGGAGAAAGCAACCGACGGCGGACCACGTGATGCATAAAAGGCATTCAATGCACGCGCTGAGTGGGACGGCTATCTGCTTGTCGCCATGCTGGGCAGCCATCACGGCAAGATATCCACCTCCCCCCGCCGCACTTGCTCCAGCATGTCCCTGAGCTCGGGTGGATCCAGAACCTCGACGGCGTTGCCCCATTGGACGAGATGCCAGGCCATCTCCAGCCACCCGCTCGCCGTGAACTCGACGAGCAGACTGCCATCCTCCAGGTCGGTCAGTTCCTGTGTCGGATGAAACACGAAGTCACGCGCCTCTGAGGCGGCGCCGGGCGAGAAACGCCAACGCACCGGACCCTGCTCGGCATCGGAAAAGAACGATCCGAACGCTTGGGCGCTGTAGCTTTCGACATCGAAATCCGGGTCGCGCTCGAAGGCGTGGACGGTGCCGTACATCTCGTGAATACGATCAAACCGAAACTGCCGGTATTGGCGGTCGGCGTCGACGTCGCGGGCAATGAGGTAATAGCGGGTGCCGACAATCACGGCATGCGGCTCGACCAGCCGCTTGCGCGGCTCCGGATCCCGCGCACCCTGGTAGACGATCTCGACCATCGTCGGCCTGCGGAACGAGGTGAACAGCAGATTGAGATAGTCCTCCGGCACCTTCCGGGTGGGTCCCGGCCGGGACGCGAAGCCGTTCGCCAGAAGAAGGATTTCCGAATAGCCCATCGCGCCTTGCGTCATGGGCCTGGAGTAGGAGGCGACCAGACGATCGCGCGCAACCTCCAGCGCTCTGGCCTCGCCGTCTGCGCCATCGCGCGCCGCACGCCGGATCGCGAGGTCGAGAGCGGCCAACTCGTTCTCTCTGAGAACCCGGTGCTGGATGTAAGGCGCGTCCGTCAGCGTCCACCAGCGGCGACGATCATCATCGTCGGTGGTTTCGAAGCCCGGGAACAAATCCTCGAACTTGCGCAGCATGCGTCGTGCCGTGCGCTCCTCGACATCGAATTCATCCATGACGTGCTTCAAGGAGACGCCCCAGCGTCGCGCTGTGGCCATCTCAGCGATCCGGTAGAGTTGCTGCGCCTTGCAGAAGGACATGTCGCGGCTCCCAAACAGCGGCAGCTGCAACAAGGGGTAAGAGATTGACCCCGTAGCCAGTTTACAATCGATAGTCGAGGCCGAATCGTTTCCCACGGGTCCCCGTGATCCTTGACCAAGCCTCAGATTGGACTGGAATTTCGTCGCCTCCGGGAGCTGCTCGCCCTGGCTGCGGCGCACAAGTAAAGGAGTGCTGCCGAATGGGATTGCCACAACGCGTTTTCTACACCATCCACGAAGCTGCCGCGCGCTGGGGCTGCATGGTATCCGACATCGCCGGCTGGGCGAACACCGGAAATCTGAGACTTGTCACGGGCATTCCACCGGTTGAATGCGGCGAGACACGTGCGGGCGGGCTGGTACAGTTTCAACCCGTCGATATCCTGCCGATATTCCGCCGCTGTGGCACCGGACCGCAATCGGCGCATCTGCAGCGCGTCCGGCCCCTGGACGAAACAGACTGGCTCTATATCAGCGCGCCCGCCGACGGAGTTCTGGTCTCGATCGGCGACGTGCTGATCCTAGGGCAAGATGTTCAGAGCTTCGAGGACGCGCATAATCTCTTCGGCCGGATCGCGGAAGGCGCCGGGCTGAGCGAGGACGGCGATTATGACTGGGCCGCGATGCATGTCGAGATCACGCGCCGGGTCTTCGAGGACGGCTTGCCCGCCTCACAAAACGAATGGATCCGGGAACTGCAGGACTGGTTTGCCGCGCGATCCGACAATGGAAACTTCCCCGATGAACGCTCGATCCGGCGCCGCCTCAAACCCATTCTGGAGGCCCTGCAGTTCAAGAGGCGGATGAGGTGACTTGGCCGGGTCCGCGGCGTGGCGCCTCTTCCTTCACGTAGTCACTATCGTGAACCAGTCGAGGTTTCAGCGTAAACGCGCTGGCCACCGCATCGACGCCCGCGCGCAGGGGCGAGTCCATGAGATGTGCATAGCGCTGGGTCGTTTGCATCTGGCTGTGGCCCAGCAGCTTGCCGATCATCTCGAGCGAGGCCCCGCCGCTGACGAGCAGCGATGCGAAGGTGTGGCGCAGGTCATGGATGCGGACATCCTCGATCCCGGCCTCCTTCTGAATGCGCCGCCAGAACCGGCGGATTTCCTGAACGGGCTGGCCGGGGGTGTCGCCGGGGAACAGCCAGGGTGATCCCGAAACCACCGCAAGGCGCCGCTGGCGTACGATTGCGGCGGCCTCATCCGAGATCGGGACCCGGTGAACCCGGCGCTGCTTGGTCGTGGTGGCGGGCTTGGTCCAGCTCAGATGCTCGATGTTGAAATCCTCGAACCGCGCCTGCCGCACCTCCCCCACGCGTGCGCCAGTCAGCATGCACAGCCGGATGATGTCCGCCGCGCGTTTATCCTCGGCCGCATCAAGTGCGGCGGCGAGGCGCGCGATTTCGTCCTGTGACAGGTACCGCTCGCGCGGCGCCTCCATCCGACGGCGAAAGCCCATGGCCGGGTTGTCCTCGCGCCACCCCCATTTGACGGCATAGGCAAACATCTTCCTGACCACCTCGCCGACGCGGTTGGCGCGCACCGGCGTCGGCTTCGCGCCCTGCAGCTTGCGCGCGCGGTTGTTGGGCTTGGCCTTGGCGGGCCGCGCGCGCCCCTCGGCGATCCTGGTCAGCAGCAGTTCCACATCGTAGGCACTGACCTCGGTGATCAGCATCCGGCCCCACGCGGGCGCGATGAACTTCTCCATCATCGCGCGCTGATCAGCCGCGTTGCGCTCGGCCAGATGCGTCAGGTGCACCTCGACATAGCGCGCGATCAGATCGGCAACCCGGGGCGCCTCGCGGACGGCATCGCGGTTTGTCAGAGGATCACCTCCGGCATCGATCTCCCGGCGCAGCTCTTTGGCGCGCGTCCGCGCCGCAGAGACGCTCCATTCCGGCCACCGACCAAAGGTCATCCGGCGCTGGCGTCCTGCGTAGCGGTAATCCAGCGTGAAGGCCCGGCCCCCGCCACGGTAGATGCACACGGCGAAGCCGCGCAGCTCGGTGTCGAATATCTGGTAGTCCCGGCCCTCCGCCGGCACGGCGTCGCGCAGGACCGCCTCGGTCAGTTTCTGCCTGTTTCCCATCTGCACACCTCTCTCTTGCCCCTCGTGATGACGCGTAAAACGCCGCATCTATCAAGCAGAGCATGGCGCCGGGGGTGGCAGGGAGGCACGGGGTGGCACGCCGGAGACAGGTGGCGTGCCACCCCTTGTTTTATTGCGGTTTGCGGGGCTCCAGCGAGAGACAAGAAATCCGCGCCGGTCAAACCGGGCCGCGAAGCTCACCGGTGACCAGACCTGCAGAGTGCCAAAGCCGGGTGTAAAACCGCCGAATCTTGTAAATTCCCAATGAAATCAGGGGGTGGCACGCATTCGTGCGCGGTGCCACCCCCGGTTTGAGCACGAATGCGCGCGAATCCCCTGTAAATCAACGCCAATGCAGCCGAATGCGCGGGAACCGCCGAAATGCCGAAATTGCTGCATCGCGGCGTCAGCCTTGGTGTTGCGACGCCAATCGCCCGCAAAGCCAATAAAATAGGGGGTGGCACGGGGGTAGCGGTTTACGTGCCACCCCGTGCCTCCCTGCCACCCCAGCCGATCTGTCTCACTGGCACCAGTCGACGCCCGGTGTTCGGGCGCGCCAATGGGAGATGCCTGATGCAAACGATGAATGAGACACAGCCACGGCCAAAGACCTCCGAGGGGCTCATGGGAGGCTGGATCAGCCGCCCGGATCTTGCCCAGCAATTGGGGGTGTCTGAAAGCACTTTGCGCCGCTGGGAAGCCGAACGCTGGGGGCCGCCCTGTATCCGAGCCGGGCGCAAGATCTACTACCGCCGCGCGGCCGTTCTGGACTGGCTCGAGCAGCTGGAAGACGAGGGATATGGCCGGGCCCGGACACGCGGCCATCGCCGCGCGGGAGGCCGTCGATGAGCGTGCCTCTCCCCTTCCACAAACAGCGCGGCTCCCGAGCGCGCCGCGACGAGGCCCGCCAGGACTGGATCGACGAGCGGCTGCGCGAGGCCCGCATCGTCGTCGCCGACATGGT
>NZ_JBPBBB010000053.1:0-17756 GCF_050896375.1 Roseovarius tibetensis | reverse complement strand
GCTGCTTGATCAAGCGCAAATCAAACCGCTCGGAGGACGTCGCCGGAGAATTTCCACCACTTTCGAGACACAACCTTCGTGTCGGATAGATGCCTTTGCCACGTTCTTTATATTTCTCTAAGCGCGCTAAAATCCTGAGTGTCTGACCGTTCCCCTCAAAGCCACCGGATCGCAGCATGGCGCCATGCAATGCTTGTTCACCTTTGTGACCAAAGGGAGGATGTCCAAAGTCGTGAGACAGGCAAGCTGCCTCGATGAGATCGCGGTGTGGGAACCAGCCCCTGATACGTTCTGGATAAAGAGCTTCATTCCGCTGCAGGACCTCAAGAATTCCATAGCCGATCTGCGCGACCTCAATAGAATGCGTTAGCCTGGTTCGGTGAAAATCGCCTTCCCCTACCCCCATCACCTGTGTCTTGCCCTGCAAGCGTCGGAAAGCAGCAGAGTGTATTATCCGCGCTCGATCACGCTGATACTGTGACCGGCTGTCCTTGGGGCGGTTCGCTTGGCCTTCGTGAAGACGTTCTTCAAAATAGTCGTTTTTCAATCGGGTGCCTCGGCTTTGCTAGATCGTTTTGAGATTGCTTGAGGCCGTGTCACGCGCCCATCTCCTCTTGGATGGCGTCGAGGTGGCGGTCGGGGGTGCCGGATTTGGTGTAGGTGTCCACGTCGATCTGCCCCGTGACAGCGGCGGTGATCAGGGCGGATCGGTATTCTTTGAGGCGGTCGATTGAAGCATTGATCGGTGCCTCCAAGGCATCAAGATGATCGATTTGACGCCTAACGAACGCAACGATTTCTGCTTGATCGAGTTCTGGCGGAACCAGTCCGAAGAGATGTGCAAGGCGCTCGCTCTTGATCCCTGCTGCAGTCGATCCAGACGAAAACAGTTGAAGCGATCTCTGGAAGGATGCGCTGATCATGAACAGTGCCAGAAAGTCGTTACTGACCAGCGCAGCGTTCGCCCGGAATTTCATGATGCGCTGTGCGAACGCTACGTCGGTTCTGTCAACTTGCGCGACCTGACCCAGCGGCGCTTCAGTCGTGAATAGCACGTCGCCGATGCGTGGTTTCCCGCGCGCACTTAGTTTTTCCCAATCTTCCACTGTCGTGTATTCTTCCGAACGTTGGTAGTCGATTTTACCATCGCGGACGTTGCGAGCGGTCACCAGGAACACACCCTCGTCGACCTTTTCGGGTGTTCGGCCGCGATAATCGACTTTTGACGCAATCAGTCGATTGAACCGGCAGACCGTCCAATTGGCGGGGACGTCGCCAAACCAATCTACGCCGCTCCTCTTCTTTTCGGCGGTATCCGATAGACCCTTGCAAACAGCAGTATCAAGCAGAGTTTCTTTCTTGCCTGCCAGCAACGCCACCAACCGCTGCTTTTTCTTGATCAGCAGGTCTATTCTTGCAGTCTCACGGTCCAGAAAGTCGGCGATCTGGCGTTGGGTCGCGAGGTCGGGGACGTTGACGGGAATGCCCTTGATCCCGCCAAGTGTCAGCCCGAAACGAGTGACGCCGTTCGCAGCGTTGCCAAAATCTTCCTGCGATTTTTTCGAGAGAAGGTGCCAATATAGAAACGGGCCAATCATGCGCCGACGGTCAGCA
Source organism: Roseovarius tibetensis (assembly GCF_050896375.1). Classification (NCBI taxonomy): domain Bacteria; kingdom Pseudomonadati; phylum Pseudomonadota; class Alphaproteobacteria; order Rhodobacterales; family Roseobacteraceae; genus Roseovarius; species Roseovarius tibetensis. The sequence continues at coordinate 16,142 of NZ_JBPBBB010000053.1, read as the reverse complement.
CGCAAAATCGAAAGGTGGTATCCGCAAACCAAGTCCTCTGCCGTTGATTTTACGAGCGCCGGAACGCCGATCTCATCCGCCGTCTCTGAGTCTTTGGTGATGATCACATCATGAACCTGCACTCCGAACTTCTTGATCTCAGCGGCGGTCGCGCTGCCGGGTTTGAACGGCATGTCATTTCGGATGAAATTGTTCTTGTAGACATCCACGTAATTGCAGAGACGAACCGTGCGCTCGTTGGGATCGATGACCTTATCGACGTTGCTGGTTAGAACCAATGCCACATCGCGCAAACGGTGCGTCGTCATTCAACCACCTCCTGCAGCAAACCTGCGATCTCGGCTTCGAGCGCCTTCAACTCGGCGTCGATCTCCTCCAACGGTCGGGGCGGCACGTATTTGTAGAAGTAGCGGTTGAAGTTGATCTCGTAGCCCACGCGCCCGATGTCGCCGTCCTGGGCGTCGGTGTAGCTCTCGTCCACCCAGGCGTCAGGGACGAAGGGCAGCACCTCGCGTTTCACATAGGCGCGCCAGTCCTCGTTCAGCGGCACCAGTTCATGATCGCGCAGATCGGTGTCGGGTTCGGGATTGCCCTTCGCATCGGTGCAGACCTCCGCCGCCTCGTCGCGCTCCGACAGCGCCCCCAGAATGGCCTTGCGCACCGGCGCGCCGATCTTGACGCCAGCGGCCCGGAGCGAGTCGCTGAGTGCGGTGTCGAACGCGCTGCGGCTCACCCCACCGCTCACCCGCCAGGTGCTGCTCCAGCGACTCCAGAATGGCGCTGCGCGTCTCCTCGTCGAGCCTGGCGAACGGCTTGGCCTCGCGCAGCGCCTCCAGCCCCTCTGGCGTGACTGCGAAGGCCAGTTTCAGCGGACGCTCGACCCGGATTTCGCGGTAGCCGAAATCGGTCGTGGCGAAGATCTTGGACACGTCGCCCCAATCGCCATTACCGTTCAGCATCTCGCCATAGAGCCGCGTGATCTGATCGCAGGCACCGGGCGGGATCTCGCGACGCTTCGACCCGAGCGACTTGCGCATGGATTTCCAGAAACGCTCGCCGCTGGCGTCGATGAGTTGCACCTTGCCGCGCCGCGCCCGGTCCTTGCGGTTGCTGAGCAGCCAGACATAGGTCTGGATGCCGGTGTTGTAGAAGAGATCGGTGGGCAGCGCGATGATCGCCTCGACCCAGTCGTTCTCCAGCATCCAGCGGCGTATCTCGCTCTCGCCCGAGCCGGCCCCGCCGGTGAAGAGCGGTGAGCCGTTCATGACGATACCGATGCGCGAGCCCTGCTCGTCATGCCGCATCTTGGAGATCATGTGCTGCAGGAACAGCAACTGCCCATCCGAGATACGCGGCAGTCCGGCCCCGAAGCGCCCGGACATGCCCTGGTCGGCGGCCTCGGCCTTGATCGGGTCGGCGTATTTCTTCCAGTCGACGCCATAGGGCGGATTGGAGAACATGTAATGGAACCGCCGGTTCGCATGCGCGTCTTGCGTCAGCGTGTTGCCATAGGCGATGTTCTCGGGGTTGTGGCCGGTGACCAGCATGTCGGATTTGCAGATCGCGAAGGACTCGGGGTTCAGTTCCTGGCCGAAAAGCTCGACGCGGATACGGTCGTTGAGCGCCTTCATCTCCATCTCGGCGATGGACAGCATCCCGCCGGTGCCTGCCGCTGGATCATATACCTGCCGGATGACGCCAGTGCCGGTCAGCGCCTCGCGGTCGTTGATCAGCAGCAGCGAGACGATCAGGCGGATGACCTCGCGCGGGGTGTAATGCTCGCCCGCCGTCTCGTTCGAGATTTCCGAGAAGCGGCGGATAAGGTCCTCGAAGAGATAGCCCATCTCGAGGTTGGAAATGGCGTCGGGGTGCAGGTCGATCTGCGTGAACCGGTCGAACACCTGAAAGAGCAGCCCGGCATCATTGAGCCGCTTGAGCTGATCGGTGAACAGGAACTTGTCGAGGAAGACGTCACGGACATTGCCAGAGAACTGCGTGATATAGTCGACAAGGTTACGGTGGATGTCCTTGGGGTCCTGGCCCTTGAGCGAGGCAAATGTGAACCGCGACTCGTTGTAGAGGCGGATGTTCGTGCCGACGACGCCGGCCAGCAGCGCATCGCGCGCCTCCTCGTCCATGCCCTTGGGCAGCGACGCCGCCATGTCGAGAACGTCGGGCTTGGTCTCCTCCAGGATGCAATCGAGCCTGCGCAGGACCACGAAGGGCAGCACGACCTTTCCATACTCCGATTGCTTGAAATCGCCCCGGAGAAGTTCCGCGATCGACCACACGAAGCTGCCGAGGCTCTTGATGTCGTTGCTACTCATTACCGCCCCTGACGTTTTCGCCTTCAGGATGTGCGGTGAGCCCTGAAAGTGCAAGAGTGGATGCTGGCCGGCTCGGTCAATGGAAGGTCGCCCGGTAACTCCCGGCGATGAGCGCGACATGCGCTGCCAAGGGCGGGTGCAACTCGAATGCACGGGGCTGGCGCGCAAAGTCATGCAGACGGAAGAGGCACCAAGCCTGCTGGCGCTCTTCGGAGACCTCCAGTTCGTTGCGAGAGATATGGAACGGCGTGCGCGCCCAGCCGTTGGTCGTCTTCACCTCGATCAGGCGCTCGCGGCCTTCCGGGCTGAAGCTGAGGATATCGTAGCCGGCACCATCGCCATCCTCCTGCGAGACCCAGCGGACGCGATCGGCGAGATCGTCGCAGCCGGCCTGGCGCAGCGTGGCGCGCTCGTAATGCAGCACGCGTTCCTCACCGGCGTATCCCAATGCGCGGTTGCGCTCGTCCCGCCCGGCCACGTCAAATTTCCGGGCGACCCGCTGCATCTGCTCCAGCTCGTCAGGCGGCGGAACGTTGCGCAGGGTCGGGGCGACATCAACGAAGAGCGGCTCGGGCTCGGCCATCTGCTGAGGGGGCGCTGCGCGCGTGGGCGCATCCCAGTGCGGATGCCGTGCCAGCCAGCGCGATATCGCCTCGGCCAGCGACATCTGGAAATTGAAGCGTGGCTGATACCCGCGCAGGATCGGCAAACCAAAGGCCTTGGCGGCGGCCGAGATGTTGCAATGCTTGAACTCGATCGAGCCGCGACTGCGCCCGGTTTCCTCCTGCAGGGCACGGTTCTGCGCCGCTTTGTTCACAGGCCGCCCCGCCAGATCATCTATCAGCATGGCGAACCACGTCTCGACGATCGCGTCGTTCTCTTCGTCTGACCAGGCGGTTGCGCTCATCTTACCAGGCTATGCGGCGCGCTGGTGCATGTCATCTGAAAATCGCGGCGTGCCAGTGCGCAGGCTGAATGCCCTGTTCCTCATTTTCGCAGAATGCCCGCTTGCCCACGGTGCCGGTTGCCCGTAGGCCAGCTTCGGTTTCTCAAGGGAGCGGTATCGGATGAGCGGCGCACGCGTAACCGAGCGAGTTCGTTAGGGAAAGCTGACGGATGCGTCGGGACTGTTCGAACTTGGTGCACTTGCTCACACCTATCACAGCATATTGAACCATTTCTCGTCTTGGAAATTCGAAGCCAATAGTGCCTACCGCATTGGCAGTATTTAGGGCACTACTTGGGCCGTAACGACATTTGGCCATGGGTTCGGCTCCTCATTCAGCCGATCGCTCGGGCGGCCATCACCCCACCCCAGGCCGACACCGCAGTGAGTGTCGCGCCCCAGGCCATGTCGGCGGCCACCATCGAGGGGTGCCAGTCGCGCATCACCGTCCAGCTGGTCAGCTCGTAAGTGCCGTAGGCGACAAAGCCCAGGACCGCGCCGTTGAGGAGCGCCGTTGCGGGCGTGCCATCGCGCAGCGCCGGCCAGCCGGCGAACCAGACCACGCCAGCCATGTTGATGACATAGAACAGCGCGGCCTGCAGGGGACGTATCGCCACACGAAGCGTTTCGCCAAGGTGCTGCGCGAAGATCGGCTTGATGACGGTCGACAGCATGACGGCGTCGGCGATCAGGAAGATCACGCCAGTGACCATGACGAGGACGAGGACGAGAAGGGACATTCGTTTCTCCTTTTCCCTCGTCGAGATAGTCCGGCGCGGCGGCCCGTCTACGGATGGGGATGCCGGCGCCGCGGCTTGTTTGCCGTCGCCCGGTCAGTCCGGTTTGCAATCGGTCACGGGAAAGGTGTGCCCGATGGCGGGAAATGCCTCGGCCATCGCATAGCCGTCGACATGGTCCTTGAAGATCGCGGATATCTGCCGTGTCGTGATCGTCGTCGGTGGGCGGCCATCCTTTTGCCAGACGATGGAATAGAGCTTCGCAAATATGGACGCACCGCCATCCCTGTTCGTAGCAAGATCCGCCGACATGCATTCGCTTGTCAGACCGGCCCTGATGCATTTCACGATTTCGCGGTCACGATGCGGCCAGTCGGACACGAAGACCATGCGGTCTTCCTCGAGGATTACATGGCCGCCACCATTCACTTCGTCATAGGGCACCTGGCACCGCCACGTATCGGCAAATGCCGGGCCGGCGAGCAGAACAAGAACTGCGAGGGGCGTGATCGGCTTCACGATAGATCTCCTTGATCGGACGAACACGCGGCCGGATCCGCAGGGTCATCCACCTCGAAATGATACACCCTCGACTGCCTGTTTCACAACGCCGGCAACACGATCGCATTGCGGCGCCACCCCTGCGCGCCTGGCCACAGCTTACAAATCCGGGTTCGCGTCCCCATATGCCATACACAGGCGTGATAGTCTCCGCCAAGGAAGGGCATCTTTGATGACCATGTTTTCGATCAAGCCAGACTTCAATCTCGCCGAATTTCTCGCGACGCCCGCCCCGGTGGGCGCTGCCAGATCCCGGAACGCAAGACGTCGCAAGATGCTTGCCCAGCCCACCGAGAAGGCGGAGGATGCATCCCAGCCATCGCCACCCGAGGGGTCCACATCGACCGAAAAACCGGAATAGCGACCTTGGGCATGCAATCCCGGAGGATCAAGTCTCCCTCCGGGGATCAGCGTTTTATATGGCAAGCTTGGGGCTGAGCGACATCCAAAACCGACATGTACAGCGGGTTCAAATGAGGGATCCGGCAACGTTCAGGTGTCGGCATTCGGTGGGATGACGATATCAGATGGCTCTCCGATGACCGATGCGTGACGCTACCACGCAGCATGGCACCTTGGCACCGTCACACCACGACGGCGTAAAGCAGCACCCAGATCGACAGGACAACATTGCAAACGAGGGGCAAACCAAGGTGTAGACGCCGTTCCACACCCACCCGATGGGCAGCGCGCTGATGCTCGCGAATAAAGTAAGCATCGTCGTGGCGGTGAAGAGCGAGCTGGCCCCGCTCAGCGCTCAGCCGGCGGCCTTTTTCACGAGGCTTCCTCCCCGCCAGTTACCCACCGAAATCGCTCGTCAGCTACCAGACCTATGGACAACTATCTGGGTAGATCCTCCCTCTCCTGATGAAGCGCGCCTTCGGGGCGCACTGAATTATAGCGGCTAAAGGTTCAGAATGCCGAGCCCGATCAGGCCAGAGAAGATCAGATAACCGGCCACGATGTAGTTCAGAAGCTTCGGTATGATCAGGATGGCGACGCCGCAGGCAAGCGCGACGATCGGCTGCAGACTCGACAGTTCAATGGTCATCTTTGACGGTCCTTTTTGCGTTTCGCGGGTTGCGTTTGGACATCTTACCCTAGGCTACAGCCGAAAATCCTGCGACTTCAACCCGTTGTTTCAAGAAGTTTCAGCTACGTGCCGATCACTGGCTGCATCAGACGGCCAAGCAGGCCACGCCGACCGTTTGAGGCCGGAACAGTTTGACACGCGCTTGATCAAACGGTCGGCGTATCCCCATGAAGCCCATCAACGATGCGGTGCACCAGTCCAAGATCCTCGAAAGCAGCGTGCAGATCGTCCTCGTTATCCGCGACCGGCCGCGTCAGCCCGCCCATGGCGAGAAAATCATCATCCCGGTCGAGCGTGAGGTAGAAGCTGTCGTGCTGGAAGCCAGCGGTCATGCCGCGCAGGCTATTCTCGCCGCCGATGGCAAGCAAACGGTAGAGGAAGACCGACGGTATGTTCGCGCGCGGCTCAGGTCGAAGTCGGACTTGGTGCCGTGCAGTTCGAGATTGGTGAACATCTCGATCAGCCCGGTGACGATGGCGCGGTCGAGATTGGCGCGACCGAAGACCTTGGGCAGTGCGTCCTGCAGCGACGGGTTCGATTTCTCGATCTCGCGCATGGCGTCGTCGACCTGGACGCCGATATCGTTGGCCTTGGCATTTGCGGAGAGCCGGTCCCACCTGGCCTTCTCCGGCACCCAAAACACGTTCTCGGCGACGTATTCGTCGGGGTCCTAGATATCGATCAGATCATCCTGGGCAAATTCCGCGCGCTTGGCCTCGAAGGACGCCGAGACGTAGCGCAGGAACAGCAGACCGAGGACCACGTGCTTGTATTCGCCGGGATCCATCGCGCCGCGCATCTTGTCGGCGGCGGCGAAGAGCGATCGTTCGAGGCTCATGTATGGTGTCTCCACGTGTGCAATGTATGATCCCGGCTCATCGCCGGTCGCGACAACAACCGGCCCGCGAAATCCGTGTCACCATATCGATACATGACCAGACCGCAACGGTGCGTGTTCACCGCTCCGATCGTGGGAGAAGCGGAAGACTACCGTTGAGCGGGCGGTGCTGTTGATAGGGCGGTTATCTCGGATGAAGATCCAGAACCTGGGCACTTCGGTGCCGCACGCGGATCCTATCGGCAGGGTGATCTCGTCGCTGCGCCCGCTCGGTAATCAGGACTGACCAATGTTGCGCTCCGAGATGATCGGCCCTCTCATCGGTGCCAAGTTCGACATGAATAAAATGGCTCTGTCCAAACCTTTCAGAACTTCGACCGCGATTCAGACCAGCCGGTCGCCCGGTTCCTGCCCGGCAAAGAACGCGTCGAGATTGTCGAGTGCGCGAAAGCCCATGGCGTCACGTGTCGACACCGTTGCGCTGCCGATATGCGGCAGCATGAAGATGTTCTCATGCTCGGCAAAGGCTGGATTGCCGCCCGGCTCCTGCTTGAAGCAGTCAAGCCCGGCGGCGGCCACGTGGCCCGATCTGATCGCGGCCAGAAGCGCATCCTCATCGACAAGGGCGCCACGCGCGGTGTTCACAACGACCGCCCCCTCGGGCAGCTTCGCGAGCCGCGTGGCATCGAGCAGGTCGAGGGTGTCGCTGGTGGCCGGGCAGTGCAGCGTCAGGAAGTCGGAAACCTCGAGAAGATCGTCGAGGTCGCGATGGAAAATCGCGCCCTGTTCCATCTCTGGGGGCAGTTGGCTGCGGTTGTGGTAATGAATTTCCATTCCGAACCCGCGGGCCTTTTCCGCGAAAGCCCGGCCCACGCGGCCCATGCCGACGATGCCCAACCGGCCGCCTGTCACCTGCTTGCCGACCATGAACGAAGGCGACCAGTTGTTCCATTCCCCCTGCCGCACGAGGCGGTCGGCGGACACCGCGTGCCGTGCAGCACCCAGCATCAGCAGCATCGCAAGCTCGGCCGTGGCATCCGACAGCACGTCGGGCGTGTTGGTCACCACGATTCCGGCGGCTTTCAGCGCGTCGAGATCGCAGTGATCGACGCCGACGGAATGATTGGCGACGATCCCGAGACGCGGATCGAGACGCGCCACGACCTCTGCCGAAAACCGCTCGGAGTGACAGGGGATCATGGCGTCCACGCGGCCGCTCATCGCGACGATCTCGTCGGGGGTGCCCGGCGTGTCGTCCTCTGTCAGGATCACCTCGTAATCGCGGCGGGCCCGCGCGATGGTCGCATCCGACAGGCGACGCGGGATCCAGATCACCGGTTTGGACATGGCTCGACCCTTGTTTCTGCTGAAGGCCCCGAAATCATGGGCCTCGAACATCGCTACCAGACGGCAATCGTTTCCGGGAAATGGCTATCACGAGAAGACAGAGGAAGCCAACCAGAACCCATGTGCAAGTTCGGGGCCACGATTCCGGAATGAAGTGCGCGACCTGTGCATGGCCGCCGATCGTCGCGACTACGACGTGGTGCCTTGCGGGCATCCCCGGGCCCGTCTCCGCCGATGCGAGGCCGGTGCAGACCCTTGCGGTCGAGATCACGCGCGCCGCCTCTTGTATGTCTCATCTCGTCGGTGATCCAGTCGCGGAAGGCCCGGACCTTCGGGTCGGGCGCCTTGTCGTCGGGGTGGACGAGGTGATAGCCGAACTCGGTCGCCTCGCTGCCGGAAGGCGGAAAGGGGCGGACGAGGCGGCCTGCGGCGAGGTCGTCGGCGACCAGTGTCGAGACCGCCAGCGCGACGCCCTGACCTTCGATCGCCGCCTGCACCGCCATGCTGTCATGGCTGAACCGCGGCCCGCGTGACGGATCGACGATGTCGACGCCGGCGGCGCGCAGCCACATCTGCCAGTTGGGCGCGGTCTCGGACTCCATCGCCCACTGGATGTGCAGCAGCGTGTGCGCGGCCAGGTCCCCGGGGGACTCAATGGGCGGTCCGCGCGCCAGCAGTTCCGGGCTGCAGACCGGAAAGGCGGTCTCGGCCAGCAGGCGTTCGGCGTGCAGCCCGGGATAGCGTCCGCCGCCGAAACGCAGCGCGACATCGACGCCGTCGCCCCGGAATGTCGACAGGGCGTTGGTCGCATCGAGGCGGATGTCGTAATCGGGATGCGCCGCGCGGAAGCGGTCGAGCCGCGGCACCAGCCACTTTGCCGCGAGCGAGGGCGCGACGCTGACGGTCAGGATCCGGCTTTGCGGGATGTCCTGCATCCGGGCCGCCCCTTCGGCGAGCCGGTCCAACCCTTCGGTCAGAAAGGGGGCGGCCGCGGCGCCGGCCGCGGTCAGGATCAACCCCCGCGTGATCCGGCGAAAGAGCGGACGCCCGACGTGATCCTCGAGCGCGCGGACTTGCTGGCTGATCGCGGCCGGCGTGATGTGCAATTCCTCGGCGGCCTTCTTGAAACTCAGATGCCGGGCCGCGGCCTCGAAGGCCCGAATCGCGTTCAAGGGAGGCAGGCGACGTGTCATGACCAAGTCCCACGCATAAGCTCAGCTATTCCATATGCAAGACATTCTCGTTTGTGAAGAGGCGCTCCCTGCGCCAACATCGCGGACAAGGAGATGCGAGGCAAAGCTCATCGTATCGCTTGAGAAAGATTTTCTGGCCATGAGCGCCAGGGAGATCCAGTCCAAAAGGAGGCCCGACATGCATAACATCGACCGCATACGTCTCTCGAACCACCCCGATCCGCGGATGCGCGCCGCGGCCGCCGACGCCGCACGGCTGCGGTCCGAGCTTTGGGGTCTTGTCCTGAGCCGGGCGTTCAGGGCTGTTCTGTCCGCGATGAAACTGTCTTTCCGGGCAGCGACGGGGCGCCTTGGCCTGTCGCCGGGGTGCCGGGAAGGCCGCATGGCCGCGGACGATCTTTCGGTCACGCCCCGGACGCCCGGCTGCAGCGCGTGATGACGAGCCGCCGCTGCGCCTTCCCGGCGGGGCGGACTGGGACGAGGTTGGGCAGGCGCTAAGCCCACAACCGCATCCAGCAACCGGACGGCCGGAGACAAATCTTGAAGAGGAAAGGAGCACGCCATGACACACGCACCCGACACCGCCGCCGCCCCCCGCACGGTGACCCTGCAGGTCGTCAACGCCTTCATCCGCGACGGGACGGGCGGCAACCCGGCCGGCGTGGTGCTCGATGCCGACGATCTCGGCGAGGCCGAGATGCAGGCCATCGCCACCAATGCCGGGCTGTCCGAGACCGCCTTTGTCTCGCGATCCGAGACCGAGACCTTCAAGCTCGATTTCTTCACGCCCAACCGGCGGATCGCGCATTGCGGTCATGCCACGGTGGGCACGTTCTCCGTGCTGGCCGCACGCGGCCGGGTGCAGGAGGGCTGGAGTTCCAAGGAAACGGTCGACGGGCCGCGCGCCATCCGCATCGCCGAGGGCGCCGCCTTCATGGAACAGACCGCACCGCGCTACAGCGACGCGGCCGACTGGGCGCAAGCCGGCGTGACGCGCGCGCAGGTGCTAAGCGCGCTCGGCGTCGGCGAGGAAGAACTGATCGACGGCGTGGCCCCGGTCGTGGTCGATACCGGCGTGCGGTTCCTGCTGGTCGGCCTGAAGGCCACCGAGACCTTGCGTGACCTGACACCGGACCAGACCGCGATCGAGCGGATCAGCGAGAAGCTGGATCTCATCGGTTTCTACGTCTTCGTGCCGCTCGAGGGCGAGACCGACGCCACCGCGCGCATGTTCGCCCCGCACTACGGCATCCCCGAGGAATCGGCCACGGGCATGGCCGCCGGCCCGCTCGGCTGCCTGCTCCATGACCGCCTGGGCCGCCGCAAGGACCGCCTGCTGGTCGAGCAGGGGGCGTGGATGACGCCGCCGTCGCCCAGCCTGCTCGACGTGCGACTGACCCGCCCTGATGCAGAGATCACCGGCCTGATGGTGGGCGGATATGGCCGCGTGATGGACGAGAAGATGGTCAGCACCTGACCCTCGTGCTGTCATGTGCCTTTCATGTGCCAAGGACCAAGCAGCCCAAAGGAGGATGACATGACCGACAAGACCTGCCTCATCATCGGCGGCGGCCGGGGCATGGGGGCTGCCACCGCCCTCGAAATGCACGCGCGCGGCTACGCCCTGGCACTGATGTCGCCGTCCGACAGCTGCGAAAGGCTGGCCGAGGACCTGGGCGGTGTCGCGCATCGCGGTCGGGCCGAAAACGCAGATGACACGCAAGCGATCTTCGACCTCGCCCTGGAAACCCACGGCCGCATCGACGCCTGCCTGATCCATGTCGGTGGGCCGCCCAAGGGCGACCTTCTCGAGATCCCGGAGGCGGACTGGGATCGCGCCCACGAGATGGTCCTCAAGCCGGTCCTGCGCATGGCGCGGCTGCTGACCCCGGTAATGACGGCGCAGGGCGGCGGCTCGATCGTCAACATCACCACCTTTTCCGCCTTCGAGCCGTCGCTGACCTTTCCCACCTCGAGCGTCTACCGTGCCGCCGTGTCGAACTTCACCAAGCTCTACTCCGACCGTTACGGCCCCGCCAACATCCGCATGAACTGCCTGCTGCCGGGCTTCACCGACAGTCTGGATCTTCCGCAGGAGCTTGCCGAGAAATCCGCCCTCCGACGCTTCGGGCGGGCAGAAGAGCAGGCCCGCGTGGCGGCCTTCCTGCTGACCGAGGACAGCAGCTACATCACCGGCCAGAGCCTGCGCGCCGATGGTGGCATGACACGCCACATGTGACAGTTCGTGATGGCAGCACCCGGGTGGCCGCACGCTTTCACGCAGATGATGGGCCCTGTGCATCCAGAGGCCCCATCATATCTGATTGTGCCACGTGCTGGGCTGGAGAGGATCGCCGCAAATGAAACCGACCACGTCCGGAGCGAAAACGTGACGAGTTCGGAAGCGCCCATCTCGATTACGCAACCCGGTGGCTCGCCCTCGCGTCGTGTATGGCTCCTCACCGGGACATGGCGTTCGATTCAATCAACATTGCCCTTACTTTCCAGCAACTTGAGCGAGCGCGCAACGTTCTGTGGCGTCCAGTTCTTGCCTGTGGTCGATGTCAAACCGCGCGCCGTCGCCTCGTCGGAAATCTGTTTCAGCGTTGCGGCGCCGTGCGCCGCGACAATCTCATCTCGCACAGCAGCCAAAGCGCGCGCATTCTCGAGCGCGGTGTTCGACCGGGATGCTGCAGACGAAGATCTGGCCGCCACGGTATTCTGATGACGGCGCTGTTGTGCAGGGTGTTTCGATTTCTCAGGGTGGTGGGTCACGAGCCTGATCGCTGAATCGGAAACGTCCGAAAGCGTGCTTTTGTGCAGTATCGAATATATCCAACGACCATATATCATAAGTTCTGCAACAAAATCAGATCGGTATCGCCAATCGCAGATCTTGGTCAGTCTTGCGACGTCGTCGACGACCACGCTGCCTTCTCCCTCGTTTTCGAGCTTTTCCAACACGAACTTCAGGTTCGGTAGACACGCCAACGAGTTGGCCTTCCGCGCATAATCGCAGAAATATTGAGGTTTCTGGATGCCTTTGAGAGAACAAACTTGGTCGTAATACCGCACTTGCGATCTTGCAGCCGGATGATCACGGAAGTTTCCCGTCGGTCTCGCGCCGTGTGTCAGCAAGACATAGAAGGCCATTACATGTCCGGGTTGCATCACGTTTGTGTAGCTCTACAAGCGTGAACTGGTGAAATCTCATCGCGCCGGAGAAATAATGCCTTGCGTCCACAAGTCCGCGGACCGGACCTATGCTCCCTATTTCCGGGACCGTCTCTTCTCCTTATACTTACTTCTCTATACTGACTTTATAACTTACTTCTCTATACTGACTTTATAACTTACTTACTTAGAGAGAAGAAAGGCTCCTCTTTCCGGGACGGGAACGGATTGTCCGGTAGACAGCAAGCTGAGGACGTTCCGGCGCTCACCAAGTCGTATTCGTCATCTTCCGGTCAAGACGATCATGTCACCGCGGCACAGCGAAAAGCCCATTGAAACCGGTGCAGCATGCTGTTCTTTGCTGCGTTGCTGCGCGATTGCAAGCAGGAACGTCACCTGGCTGGCTGTGCCGCTCACTGGCTGCGTCCAGCGCAGTATTTGATGCGTGACAGCGCAGAGCACGAGAAGCGCGCCCTGCGCGCTCTGAGCGAGGTGGTCTTCGAGCCACGGTCTTTCATGTCCGGAGCTCATCCAGCGTTTGGTCGCCACATGCTCATGCTGCTGCTGTTGATGGCGCAGACCACGAAACACGGCTGCGGCAGGTAACTGATGGCGAGTGACTGTGGCGCACGTCGTGCACCCGCCACCATACGGCACGGTCAACTGGCACGGTCAGAATTTGCCGAAGCCCGGGTGGTCCTCATATGCCACAGCCAGCGGCACGGCCGGATCATTCACGAGGAAGTCCGCATCATCGCGGTCCGGGGAAGCCACATTGAGGCCCCGGTCGTCTGCCTTCGAGAAACCGGGCGTGATGAGCCTGTCCTGGGCGTCCATCTGTTTTCGCAGGTCAAACTCGGCCTCGGCCTTCTTTAACGGCTTTCTGAGGCTGCTCGTGGTCCAGGGTCGCCGTTCGCCACGCTTTTCGCTGATGAGATTGTGCAGCCCGGAGCGGTTCAACAGGTCCACTTTCTCCCGCAGCGACAGTTCTTTCCAGCCGGAGGTGCGATCTATGAAATCGGCGAGTTCCTGAACCTTGCGGTCGGCGCGCACCATGTTGGAAACCGCACCGTTGCGTTGCGCCACGTTCAAGGTCTTTCTGTTTCCGAGATTCACACCACGGCTTTTCGCACGAGCGGCACCGTCACGAACACGTTTCGAGATCAGATCACGCTCACGCTGCGCATGATCGACAAGACGTCGCAGTGCCTTACGGCCAAGACGCCGCCCATCAGCAACCGATATGACTTGGAGATTGTTGTCGATGATCTCGGGCAGCACAGCAGGATGACGCGCCAGGCGATCTACGCTGGGGACGAGGATCATCGCGCCCTGTTCCTTCGCAATCCTGATGGCTTTGCGATACCCGTCCCGGAGGAGGTGGTCTTGCGCGCCCGCCGCAGAGCCATCGTCTTCCTCTATGCTGAGCAGGCTGAGCTTCTTATCGTCACAATAGCCACGCAACATGTGCGCCTGCTCGTCGAGGCTGACGCCTTCTTCTCCTTGTCTGGGTGTCGATACGCGTATGTAGCCTACAACCTTCTGCACTGCGTGGTCTTCCTTCGCGTTTGTTCTCTCGATGTGGCCTAAGTGCCTTACATGTATGTGCTTATCACGTGTTCATGACTAAAGTAAGGGGTTTAGTCATGAACACTCACGAGCATACGCGATCCGACCATGTGCATCAGGCGTTTCGTATGGCGACATGCGCAGTCGCGCCCGAACATGTTAACAGAATCCGGTTTCGTTAACGTCAGGCTGAAAACGTGTTAACCTAGCATGGTCCTCGACGGGACGCAGTGAGGCTTGCATGCGCACTGCGGAGATCGGTGCGACGGCAAACGGTGCCGTTCAGCCCCTGCACGGTCACCGCCAGCGACATCAGGGCATCCGCTTGACTCTCAGCACGTCTGGGACGGTCGCTGGCTGCAATAGCGACATCGGGCGGGTCCATTAAGCACGCCGCGGACAAGGCAGCTCCACGAGCCTGTCAGCGGCTCTGACGGGCATGGCTTTCACATCGGCCATATCGCCGTCTCGCCTGTTCAGCAGGGAGCGCATCGCAAGCTTTCCCTCATGCCGGGCCGGTGATCCAAGGTGCGCGCATCAAGCCGCCGCAGACACCTATACCCATGCCGACCCTTTGCCCCATCATGCCGGTGCCGGTTGCGTCAGGGCGAGCAGGCGCTGGCGGATCGATTTCTCGCGGCCCCTCACGAACTCCGGCAGCATCGACGCGGTCCACTGATCCGGCGTATATGCGATCATGTGGCGATCGCGGTAGGTATCGCTGCGTCCGGTGATCCAGGTCTCGAACGGCAGGTCGCCCTTTTCGATATTCTCTTGGCTCGGCAGGAGCTGTAGATTGCCGAGCCTGTCGACCGACGCGGTGATCTCTCGGATTCGATGCTCGGGCAGGTTCATTCCCATCAGCACACGCCGATCGGCCCGGGCGCGTGGAATGATGTGATCCACGTGGTGCAAGCTTCCGCCCCAGTCGAAATCATCATAGAGCAACGACAGCGCCAGGAAGGTTCTGGGCTTGTTGTAGGTGAGATCGAGAAGATCTTCGACCGCGCGTTCATCCAGCCGCGCCATCCGGCCCCCGATCGCAAGCGCATGATAGAGCTGCGTCTCGGGGAAGTTTCGGCTGATCTGGCTCGCCTCTTTCAGGGTCTTCCGGGCAGCAGAAATCGTCCGGTCAGATTGGCCGGCAAATACGCCCATAAGAAGGCTGTTGATCAACCAGCGCTGGATTGCGCGCGCGTTGTAGCGATCAAAATCCGATGTGCCACGCAAGGTCACGCCAGGAGCGTGATAGAAAAACCAGGCGATCGGGAGCACTGCGTTCAGCGAGCTTAGATTGTCTGAAGAGATCCCGAGACCGTTCAGATAGCGGAACGTCCGCACCAGCGCGTCACGGATGTCGGGCCAGTTGCGCTCGATCTCGGCGATCGATTGACCCGTGAAATTCGAGACGTTGTATTTTACGTCAAAGCCGCAGAGCACCAGGCAGGATTTCAGAACGAAGTCCTTGGTTACCTTGTTGGTCTGTGGCAATTCCTTGTTGATGTGGTCAACAAAATCGAACACCGCGTCGCGTGCCGACACATTCTCCCATTGAGAAATGATCAAGGACATCAGCAGATCGGATTTCGACAGCTTGGTGCCACCATCGTTCGCGCGCACGAATATGTCGAGCACGCGGTCCACCGACGGGCTGGTTTCTGTGTAGTAGTTGATCACCTCATCGGCCCAGATCACCTCGTGCAGCCGGCGCAGCGTCGAAGTGATAAGGTCGCGCTCGTAAGGGGTCACGCCGTGGTGCACACGCGCCAGCGTCGTCTCAACCAGTGCCTGTAAGCTCTCCTCGGTGCGGTGGTCGAGCATGTCCCCGACCCGGAACCAGTAACGACGATGGTCGCTGCGCGGTGGCAGCGCGTGAAACCGCAGCCCGTAGCTCACGCCGAATTCGACATCCTCGTCCTCGATTTCCTCCTCCGGGTCTTTCAGCAGATCAATATAGAGGGCCTTTTCCGACCAGGCGTCGAGGTTGGCTCGACGCTTGTGCTTGGCTTTCTCCGCAAAGCTGCCACGCAGCGCGATCAACAGCGACGTGATGCGCTGCTGGCCGTCGAGCACCAGCGTCACATCCCGGCCATTCGCCGATGCCGTCGGGTTCTGCAGGCCAGGCTTCCAGTGCTCGATGAAGTTGTAGATCTTCAGCTCTCGCTTCAGCTTCTCGTCCACGGCCCAGAACATCAGCGAGCTGATCGGATAGCCTTTCATCAATGAGTCGATCAGGGTGATGACCTGATCCGCGCTCCAGACATATGGGCGCTGGATGGCTGAATCGCCCCGGATTTACCGGAGACCTATAGCTTCATTTCACGCGACCATATCGAGCACGTCGCGCTGTGCATAGA
>NZ_JBPBBB010000052.1:0-18836 GCF_050896375.1 Roseovarius tibetensis | reverse complement strand
CCCCCCCCCCCCCCCCCCCCCCCCCCCCCCCCCCCTCCCCCCCCCCCTCCCCCCCCCCCCCTCCCCCCCCCCCCCCCCCCCCCCCCCCCCCCCCCCCCCCCCCCCCCCCACGACCCAAGCAAAAAGATCAGGAGGCATCGCAATGTCGGACGACACCACCGAAGACCGGAACCGCCGCCACAATGAGAAGATGAAGAGGATCAAGGCCGCCCGCACACGCATGATGGCCACCAAGACCGAGGAGAAGGGCCTGATCATGGTGCATACCGGGCCGGGCAAGGGCAAATCCTCGTCCGGGTTCGGCATGATCATGCGCGCCATCGCCCACGGCATGCCCTGCGCCGTGGTGCAGTTCATCAAGGGCAACTGGCAGACCGGCGAAAAGACCTTCCTGCGGCGGCACTTCGCCGACGAGTGCCGGTTCTTCGTCTCGGGCGAAGGCTTCACCTGGGACACGCAGGACCGCGAGCGCGACATCGCCGCGGCGCGCAACGGGTGGGAGATCGCGCAAGCGCAGATCCTTGACCCCGACATCCGCTTCGTGATGCTCGACGAGATCAACATCGCACTGCGTTACGACTATCTCGACATCGACGAGGTTGTCGCCTTCCTGCAAGAGCACAAACCCGAGATGACGCATGTGCTGCTGACCGGGCGCAACGCGAAGCCCGAATTGCTGGAGGCCGCCGATCTCGTGACCGAGATGACGATGGTCAAGCATCCCTTCGAGGACGGGATCAAGGCGCAGGCGGGCGTGGAGTTCTGACGACGGCGCGGCGGTCTGCGTGATTTACTGTATACTGCTGCATACTGACTTCCCACGCGACCGATTTTCCGTTAGGACAGGGGCAATTCAACGAGTCGCCCGTGCTGCGACCTGCGCGGCACCGGGCCAAACCTGATCGGAAAGGATCCCCGATGGCCAACACCTCCACTCCCGATATCGTCTACACGAAGGTCGATGAGGCCCCAGAGCTTGCCGCGGCGTCGCTCCTGCCGATCATTCGACGGTTTGCGAGCGCGGCGGGCGTGTCCGTGGATACGCGCGACATCTCGCTGGCGGGACGCATCCTTGCGGCCTTTCCCGATTTCCTGACCGAGGATCAGCGCGTCTCCGACGATCTGGCGGCACTGGGCCAACTGGTGAAGACCCCCGATGCCAACGTGATCAAGCTGCCCAACATCTCGGCCTCTGTGCCGCAATTGGTCGAAGCGGTCCGCGAGTTGCAGGCCCAGGGCCACGCCATCCCCGATTATCCCGACGCGCCGCAGACCGACGCCGAAAAGGACGCCCGCGCGCGATACGATGCGATCAAGGGCTCGGCAGTGAACCCGGTCCTGCGCGAGGGCAACTCGGATCGCCGCGCGGCGGCCCCTGTCAAGCGCTACGCGCAGAACAACCCGCATCGCATGGGCGACTGGTCCGCCGACAGCAAGACGCGCGTCGCCACTATGCAGTCAGGCGATTTCTTTTCCAACGAGACATCCGCGACCCTGCCCAAGGCGACCGGCGCGAAGATCGTGCTGGAGACCGCGCAGGGCGAGACCACGCTGAAGAGCGGGCTGAATTATCCCGAGGGCACGGTGGTCGACGCCACCTACATGAGCGCGCAGGCCCTCGACGCGTTCCTCGAGGACGAAATCGAGCGCACCAAGGCCGAGGGCATCCTCTTCTCGATCCACCTCAAGGCCACCATGATGAAGGTGTCGGACCCGATCATCTTCGGCCATGCCGTGCGCACATTCCTTGCGCCCGTGTTCGAGCAGTATGGCGACGACATGAAAGCGCTGGGCGTATCGCCCAATGCCGGCCTCGAGGATCTGCTGACACGGATCAATGACCGCCCGGATATCCTCAAGGCGATCGACGCCTGCATGGACGAGCGCCCGCCGATGTACATGGTCGATTCGGACAAGGGCATCACCAACCTGCACGTGCCCTCAGACGTCATCATCGACGCCTCGATGCCCGCACTGATCCGCGGTGGCGGCAAGGGATGGGGGCCCGACGACAAGGAACACGACGCGGTCTGCGTGATCCCCGACAGCAGCTACGCGGGCGTCTATGACGAAACGATCAAGTTCTTCAAGGAGAACGGCAAGCTGAACCCCGCGACCGTCGGCACCGTGCAGAATGTCGGGCTGATGGCGCAGAAGGCCGAAGAATACGGCAGCCACCCCACCACCTTCGAGATCCCCGAGGCCGGCACCGTGAAGATGGTGCTCGATGACGGCACGGTGCTGCATGAACACAAGGTCGCGCCAGGCGATATCTGGCGCTCTGCCTCGGCCAACAAGGCCCCGATCGAGGACTGGGTCAACCTCGCCATCGAACGCCAGAAGGCCACCGGCTATCGCGCGATATTCTGGCTGGATCCGGGCCGCGCCCATGACGCCGAACTGATCGCAGTGGTCAAACCCATGCTCGAGGCGCGCGGCGTCGCCGACAAGTTCGAGATCATGGACCCGCGCGAAGCCACGCGCGCCTCGCTTGAAACGATCACCAAGGGCGACAGCACCATCGCGATCACGGGCAACGTGCTGCGCGACTACCTCACCGACCTGTTCCCGATCCTCGAACTGGCGACCTCGGCCAAGATGCTGTCGATCGTCAAGCTGATGCAGGGCGGCGGGTTGTTCGAGACCGGCGCGGGCGGATCTGCGCCGAAGCACGTGGATCAGCTTCTGGCGGAAAATCACCTGCGGTGGGATTCGCTGGGCGAATTCTGCGCGTTGGGTGAAAGCTTCAAGTTCCTGGCCGATGCGCATGACAACAAACGCGCCCGCGTGCTGGGCGAGGCGGCGGAAGTGGCCACGCAGGGTATTCTCGACAACGATCGTTCGCCCTCGCGCAAGGCGGGCCAGCCCGACAACCGCGACAGCCATTACTGGTTCGCCCGCTACTGGGCAGAGGCGCTGGCCGCGCAGTCCGACGACACGCCGCTGGCCGAGGAGTTCGGGCCGATCGCCGCCAAACTCGCCGAGAACGAGGCCACGATCACGCAGGAACTGGCCGCAGCGCAGGGCAAGCCCGCCGATATCGGCGGCTACTACCACCCCGATCCGGACAAGCTGTCGGCGGTGATGCGCCCGAGTGCCGCGCTCAACGCGATCATCGACTGATCCCGTCCTTCGCTGGGACGCGCCGACGGCGCGTCCCAGCACTGGACCACGGCACACCACTCGGGTATGGCTCTGGCCACCGAAGCCCGAGACCGGAGCGCGCCCGATGATCCCCTATGTCTATCTCATTCTCGCCCTCGCCATTCTCGCGGAAACCGCCGGCACGACCGCGTTGCAGGCCAGCCAGCAATTCACCAGGCTGTGGCCGTCGGTCTTTGTCGTCGTGGCCTACGGTCTCAGCTTCTACCTGCTGGCAATCACGCTCAAATACATGCCGGTCGGTGTGGTTTACGCGATCTGGGCGGGGCTGGGAATCGTGTTCATCGCCGCCATAGGGTATGTCGTCTTCGGCCAGAAACTCGACCTGCCCGCGGTGATCGGCACCGGACTGATCATCTCCGGCATCGTCGTGATCCAGCTTTTCTCGCGCACCGCCCCGCATTAAGCGATCCGCTGCGGGACGAAAGGCATGGAAAAACGGCGCGTTTGCCGGTATCACACCGCCCTGTGACGATATGAGGCCGCCCATGCGCGACACCATCACCAACCGCTGCACGGCCAAGGGCCTGCGCATGACCGAGCAGCGCCGCACAATCGCACACGTCCTCGAAGCGTGCGCGGACCACCCCGACGTCGAAGAGCTGTATGCCCGCGCCTCGGCCGTGGATCCGCGCATCTCGATCGCCACCGTCTACCGCACGGTCAAGCTGTTCGAGGAAACCGGCATCATCGAAAAGCATGAATTCGGCGACGGGCGCGCCCGCTACGAGGATGCCGAGCGTGACCATCACGACCACCTCATCGACATGAACTCCGGCGAGGTGATCGAGTTCGTCGACGCCGATATCGAAGCGCTTCAGGAAAAGATTGCGGAAAAACTCGGCTATCGTCTGATCGGTCACCGTCTGGAGTTGTACGGTGTGCCGCTGAAGTCCGGCACGTAGGCGCCTGTGATGGGCGGGGGGGGCATCACACGGATCATGCGGCTGGCGATCGGCAGCGTCGTCGTCGGGCTGCTGGTGCTGGGGCTCAAGGTTCTGGCATGGCAACTTACCGGGTCGCTGGCGTTGATGTCGGATGCGCTGGAAAGCCTGGTGAACGTGGCCACCGCGCTGGCCGTGATCGTGGCGCTGCTGGTTGCGCGCCGTCCGGCCGACGACAATCACCCCTACGGCCATCACAAGGCCGAGTTCTTCTCGGCGGTGCTTGAAGGCGTGCTGATCGTCATCGCCGCACTCTTCATCCTGCGCGAGGCCTATGCGGGGTTTCTGGCTCCCCGCGCGCTTGATGCGCCGCTTGTGGGTCTGGCGATCAATGCCGGGGCCAGCCTGATCAACGGGCTCTGGGCGGCGATCCTGATCCGCGACGGGCGCCGGTATCGCTCGCCGGCATTGGTGGCGGACGGACGGCATCTGCTGACGGATGTCGTGTCGTCGGTCGGCGTGTTCATTGGCGTCGCGCTGGCCTTTGCCACCGGCGCATGGTGGCTTGATCCGGTGATGGCGGTGCTTGTCGCGCTCAATATCATGTGGTCGGGCTGGGCGGTCATCAAGGGCTCGCTGAGTGGCCTGATGGACGAGGCCGTGTCGGACGCGGAACTTGCGCAAATCCGGCGCGTGATTTCCGAGGCCGCCAGCGAAGATGCCGCACTCGAAGCGCATGACCTGCGCACGCGCCATGCGGGTCAGGTCACCTTCATCGACTTTCACCTCGTGGTGCCGGGCGACACCACCGTCGAGGCGGCGCATGACCTTTGCGACCGGATCGAGGCGGCGCTGATGGACACCCTGCCCGACGCGCGCGTGACCATCCATGTCGAGCCCGAACACAAGGCCAAGCATAACGGTATTGTCATACTGTCATAGCTCTGCCGCTTTCTTGCGCGGATGGCCTGCGCTACCGTCGGGGTTTCCCGAAAAGGACACCGGCCCGATGGAAAACCTGCGTGGCAGCATTCTGATGGTTCTGGCGATGGCCGGGTTCGCGCTCGAGGACCTGTTCATCAAACGCCTGGCCGACAGCATGCCCGTGGGGCAGATCGTTGTCTTTCTGGGCTTTGGCGGCGCATTGGTCTTCGGCATCGTCACCCGCGCGCAAGGCCGCCGGCTCTGGTCGCGGGATCTTCTGTCGCGCGCCGTGCTTTTGCGAAACTTCGGCGAGCTTGTGGGCACGCTGGGATTTGTCACCGCCATCGCGCTGACGCCGCTGTCGTCGGCCTCGGCGATCCTGCAGGCAACGCCGCTCGCAGTGACGCTTGGTGCCGCGCTGTTTTTCGGCGAGGCCGTGGGATGGAAACGCTGGACCGCGATCCTCGTGGGGTTCGGCGGCGTGCTGATGGTGATCCGTCCGGGGCTCGACGGGTTTCAGCCCGCCTCGCTTTTCGCGCTGCAGGGCGTGGTCGGGCTTGCGATCCGGGATCTCGCCACGCGCGCGGTGCCGCGCACGATCTCATCGATGCAGCTGTCGACCTATGCGTTTGCCACGCTTGTGCCCACCGGGCTGATCCTGCTTGCCGTGGGTGGCACGCCATCCCTGCCCTCGGCGGTCGACTGGCGCGATCTTGGCCTCGCGCTGGCCTGTGCGCTGGCCGCCTATTACACCATCGTCGCGGCAATGCGCCTGGGCGACGTTTCGGTGATCACGCCCTTCCGCTATTCGCGGCTGATCTTCGCGTTGATCATCGGCGTGACCGTCTTCGACGAACGCCCGGATCTCTGGACGCTGACCGGCGCCGCGATCATCATCGCCTCCGGGCTGTTCACCTTCTGGCGCGAGCGCCGCGTCGCCCGGCGCATGGCCGCGCCGTCGATCACGCCGGCCCCGCGCGGCTGACTGGCAAATCGCCGCCGGATGTCCGCATTTGCAAAGCGGTCAATTGTTGGTATTCCGGCCCGGACGCTTTTCCATGGAGGATTCCAGACACATGAGCAGCATTATCGACATCCACGCGCGCGAAATCCTCGACAGCCGCGGCAATCCGACGGTCGAGGTCGACGTGACCCTCGAAGACGGGACACTGGGCCGTGCCGCCGTGCCCTCGGGCGCCTCTACCGGTGCGCATGAGGCCGTCGAACGGCGCGACGGCGACAAGAGTCGCTACATGGGCAAGGGCGTGCTGGAGGCCTGCGCGGCCGTGAACGGCGAGATTGCCGAGGCGCTTCTGGGCACCGACGCCACCGAACAGGTGTCGCTGGACCTCGGCATGATCGAGCTGGATGGCACCCCCAACAAGGCGCGCCTTGGCGCCAACGCGATCCTCGGGGTTAGTCTCGCCACTGCCCGCGCCGCCGCGGACTTCACCGGGCAGCCACTTTATCGCTATGTCGGCGGCACTTCGGCGCGCACCCTGCCGGTGCCGATGATGAATATCATCAATGGCGGCGAACATGCCGACAACCCGATCGACGTGCAGGAATTCATGATCATGCCGGTCTCGGCCGATACGATCCGCGACGCCGTGCGCATGGGCGCCGAGGTATTCCACACCCTGAAAAAGGAACTGACCGCGGCAGGCCTCGCCACCGGCGTCGGTGACGAGGGCGGCTTCGCACCCCACCTCAACTCCACTCGCGATGCGCTTGATTTCATTCTGAAATCCGTTGAAAAGGCCGGATACGCGCCGGGCACCGACATCTGTCTCGCGCTCGACTGCGCGGCCACGGAATACTTCAAGGACGGCAAGTATGTCTTTGCCGGCGAGGGCAAGACCCTGACGCCCGACGAAAATGTCGCCTACCTCGAGGCGCTGGTGAACGACTACCCCATCGTCTCTATCGAGGATGGCTGTTCGGAGGATGACTGGGACGGCTGGACAGCCCTCACCCGCACCATAGGCGATCGCGTGCAGCTGGTGGGCGACGATCTGTTCGTGACCAACCCGACCCGTCTTGCCATGGGCATAGAACGGCGCGCGGCCAATTCCATGCTGGTCAAGGTCAACCAGATCGGGACCCTGACCGAAACGCTGCAGGCCGTCGAGATGGCGCACCGCGCCGGCATGACCAACGTCATGTCGCACCGGTCGGGCGAGACCGAGGATGCCACCATCGCCGATCTCGCCGTCGCGACCAATTGCGGCCAGATCAAGACCGGCAGCCTCGCCCGGTCCGATCGGCTGGCCAAATACAACCAGCTCATCCGGATCGAGGAGATGCTGGGCGACACAGCACAATACGCCGGACGATCCATCCTGAAGTAGACGCGCATAGCGTTTCACCGCGACAAACTACCCAGGGCTGCAACCGCTGAAACGCGGTTCGCCCCCCGGTAGAATATTGACGTAACGTCATCTGATATACCTAACAAATTGACATGAAACGGTTTTGACTTCGCGCTGCTCAGCCGCAATTTCTCGCCATCCGAACAGGCCGTTTGGCTAGTCCGGCGTTTGATACATGGTAGGAGAGTAAGTCATGAAACCGACACTATTCGCGGGTGTTCTGCTGGGCACCCTGTCCGCTTCGTCCGTTTTCGCATCTACGATCAACACGACGGACATGATGGCGTCGTTCAACGTCATAACGCTCGGCGCTCTCGACTCATCGTCGGAGACCGAAGGTACGGTGTATGTCGGCGGGTCACTAACCACGAGTGGCTATGGTGTGAACAACGACAGGCTGAAGGAGGGGACGGTCGGCGGCATCACCGGATCGCTTATCGTGGGTGGATCGGTCACCGGCAGCATAAACGTTCAGACAGGCGCGGTCCGTATCGGCGGCAGCAATACGGCAACCATAAACCAGAACGGCACAGGGTCGGTGCAATTCGGCGTGTCGGGCATCCCGACCGGTGACGTCACCGCCGCATTCCGGAAATTATCAACAGACCTAGCCGCGCGCAGCGACACGCCCGGCGCCGAGGCGCGCGCCGATGACGAGAATGATCTGACAGTAATCAGCGGGATCGGCGGATCGGATGGCGTTGCCGTCGTGCGAGGGTCGTCGGCCCTTGTCTCGACAGGCACCTTCAAGGGGGTGCAAACCTCCACCGGCTCTCGTGCCGATATCCCGACCATTGTGAACATTCCCGGCGAAACCGTCAGGATCGGCGCGAACTTCAACGAAACGCTGTCAAACGTACTGTTCAACTTCTACGAGGCAACCACCCTCGATATCGACAGGGCGTTCAACTACTCGATCCTCGCGCCCTTTGCTTCGGTCACATCAACCGGCGGCGGCACCAATGGCGTGGTCGTCGCCGGCTCGCTCACGCAGCGGAACGAATTCCGGCCGATCGACGGTGAGCGTCTGTTCGACGGATTTCCGCCGGATGCCGGGCAAGCCACGGCCCCGGTCCCTGTGCCCGCACCGGCGCTGTTGCTGGGCTTTGCGCTGGCCGCACTGGGTTTCGGGGTGCGCAAGCGGTCGTAGACCCCAACCTTGGGAAGTCGCACCTCGGACGGTCCCGGCCGCGCGCGACACCCATAGGCGGGCGCGGTATCCTGCCAAGCTGCACCCGCCTTTTCATCGCATGCGAGCGCTCGAAACCGGCTTATCTGAACAGGGCGTCGCCCTGTTCGTCGATCACCTGTTTCGCCTTGCGGATCGAGAACGTTTCAGCCTCTTCATAGCTGGAAAGCGTATCTGCGCGCAGCAGATCATGCGCTTTCATCTCGCCGCCGATCTCCTTTTCTATCCGCGCGCCGACTCGGTGCCCACCCTCGGCCTTTTGCGGCGCCGCAACGATGCGACACCCTTTGTAGGTCTCGGACATTTCTGTTCGTGCCGACGGTTTGGAGCCGCCCCCGAACAGCCGTGACAAGATAGACATGCCTGCCCCCTACTGATCCAGGAAGCTGCGCAGCTTGCGCGAGCGGCTGGGATGTTTCAGCTTTCTCAGGGCCTTGGCCTCGATCTGGCGGATACGTTCGCGGGTGACGCTGAACTGCTGGCCCACCTCTTCGAGCGTGTGGTCGGTGTTCATCCCGATGCCGAAGCGCATGCGCAGCACGCGTTCCTCACGCGGCGTCAACGACGACAGGACCCGCGTCGTGGTTTCCTTGAGGTTGTCCTGAATGGCCGAATCCAGCGGCAGGATGACGTTCTTGTCCTCGATGAAATCGCCAAGCTGGCTGTCCTCTTCGTCGCCGATCGGCGTCTCGAGGCTGATCGGCTCCTTGGCGATCTTCATCACCTTGCGGACCTTTTCCAGCGGCATCTGCAGCTTTTCGGCCAACTCCTCGGGGGTGGGTTCACGGCCGATCTCGTGCAGCATCTGCCGCCCGGTGCGCACCAGCTTGTTGATCGTCTCGATCATGTGGACCGGGATGCGGATTGTGCGCGCCTGATCCGCGATCGAGCGGGTGATCGCCTGGCGGATCCACCATGTCGCGTAGGTGCTGAACTTGTAGCCCCGGCGGTACTCGAACTTGTCCACGGCCTTCATCAGGCCGATATTGCCTTCCTGAATGAGATCAAGGAATTGCAGGCCGCGGTTCGTGTACTTCTTGGCGATGGAGATGACCAGCCGCAGGTTCGCCTCGACCATTTCCTTCTTGGCCTGCCGGGCCTCTTTCTCGCCCTTCTGAACCTGTCCCACGATGCGGCGGAACTCGCTGATGTCGAGGCCGACATACTGGCCGACCTGCGCCATGTCGCTGCGCAGTTCCGCCACCTTTTCGGGGCTACGTTCCATCAACATCTGCCAGCCGCGACCGGGCTTTTTCGCCATGTCCTCGACCCAGTTGGGGTCAAGCTCGCGGCCGCGATACTCCTCGATGAATTCGCGGCGGTTGATGCGGGCCTGATCGGCCAGCTTGACCATCGCCGTGTCGATTTGCATGATCCGCCGATTGATGCCGTAAAGCTGGTCGATCAGGGCCTCGATACGGTTGTTGTGCAGGTGCAACTCGTTGACGAGCACAACGATTTCCGAGCGCAACTTTTGATACGTGCTTTCCTGATCCTTGGAAAACGAGCCGTCCTCGTTGAGCGTCGCGGAAATGCGGCTGTCCTGCATTTCCGACAGCTTGGCGAAATCCTCGGCGATGCGGTCAAGCGTTTCCAGCACGCGCGGCTTGAGCGCGGCCTCCATCGCAGCAAGGCTCATGTTGGCCTGCTCGTCCTCGTCGTCGTCGTCGTCGCGCTGGATCGGATTTCCGTCGGCGTCAAGCTCTGGCGATGTGCCGCTTTGTTCTGATTTTTCGGGGGGATGCGCGACATTGGCCGGCTCGACCACGGGCTCCGCCCCTTCCTCCAGCGTCTGGTTGCCGAACGTCGTCTCCAGGTCGATCACGTCGCGCAGCAGGATGTCCTCGCTCAGCAGCTCGTCGCGCCAGATGGTGATCGCCTGGAAGGTCAGCGGGCTTTCGCACAGGCCCGCGATCATCGTGTTGCGCCCGGCCTCGATCCGCTTGGCGATGGCAATCTCGCCCTCGCGGCTAAGCAGTTCGACAGACCCCATCTCGCGCAGGTACATTCGCACGGGGTCGTCCGTGCGGTCGAGCTTGTCTTCCTTGGCCGTGCCAACGGCCACGTCGCCGCGCTTGTTTACCTCGGCGACGGCGGTGGTCTTGTTTTCCTCTTCCTCGGCATCCTCGGCCTCGATGATGTTGATGCCCATTTCAGACAGCATCGACATCACGTCCTCGATCTGCTCGCTGCCGACCTGGTCGGGTGGCAGGACCGCGTTGAGCTGATCGTATGTGATGAAACCTCGCTCGCGCGCCTCGGAGATCATTTTCTTGACCGCCGCCTGGCTCATGTCGAGCGACCCCTCGATCTCGGTGTCGTCGGGTTTGCGGTCTTCAGTATCCTTGGCGGCCATTAAAGACTCCTCGTTCAGGGACGTGTCCGGCGATTCGGCTGTACGAATCATTAGCGCAATCATCTGATTCGGACACCCGTCTACCCGGATTTTCCTTCACAATCCTCACCAAAACGCTCATCGCCTCGGTTTGGAATAGTTGATCGTATTCAAGAGCGCGGCAAACTGTTCTTTCTCGTCTCGTTTGATCGGGGCACCGTTCTCGCCCAGGTCATATTCCGCACTGTCATCGTCATGGCTGCGCAACGCTCGATTGCGCGCCTGCGCCGCCTGTCCCAACCGCCAAGTGATCGCCTCGTCATCGCGTCCGGCGATATCGGCGCTGGCTTCCTGCATCTCCGCCTGGACACCACGCTGGGTCAGCAGCTTGCCCAATTCCTCGTCGAGCGTCAGCACGGCAAGCTCCGGATTGCCCGGCTGGCGTACCGGTGGCGTGAGTTTGACGTGGGGAAGCGACATCAGCTTTTCAAGCCGTGCGCGCCCCATCTCTGCGTCGATCCGGGCGTGCAATGTCTCGGGGCCCTCCGGGCCGAAGCGCAGGACCAAACCCCGCAACATCGCATGATCGGGGTCGCGACAGTCCAGCCGTTCGATCTGGCTGTCATATCGTTCGACCATCTCCGGGCAGGAGACGAGCGTGGCAAGAATCACGGCCTCGCGCAGATGCGTTTCCGCTTCGCCGCCCGCAGCCACGAGAAGCGAGGATTTCGTGCTGGCGCGCGCTGGCTCCGGCAGGGGCCATTTGCCGCCACGGGCGCGCGGCCCCCCTGCCCCGGCTGACCGGCGCGGATTGAACAATTGCCAGCGCAGATCTTTCAGTTCACGTTCGTAGTAGCCGCGCAGCGACGGATCGCGGATAAGATCGGTCTTTTCGCGGCACGTCCGCTCCAGCGCTGCCTTGCGTTCGGGGCTGTCGAACTGGCGTCCCTCGGTCTCGCGTTGCCAAAGCAGCCGCACCAGCGACAGCGCGTCGTCGACCCGCGCCTGCACCGCTCCCGCGCCCTCGGCGCGCAGCACGTCGTCGGGGTCCTGCCCCTCTGGCATCAGCGCGAAGCGCAGGGATTTGCCGGCCGCGAGCAGTGGTAGCGCCAGATCGATCACGCGGTAGGCCGCGCGCAGCCCCGCCCCGTCGCCGTCAAGCATGATGACCGGCTCGTCGGTGACGCGCCACAATAGCTGCAACTGATGCTCGGTCACCGCCGTTCCCAATGGCGCGACCGCCGCGTCGAACCCCGCCGCGACCAGCGCGATCACGTCCATGTAGCCTTCGGCGACGATCAGCGTCTGGCCCTTGCCGGCGGCCTCGCGCGCGGGGCCGTGGTTATACAATGTGCGGGACTTGTCGAAAATCTCGGTTTCCGGCGAATTGAGGTACTTGGCATTGTCACCGGGATCCATCGCGCGGCCGCCGAAGGCGATGCAGCGCCCGCGCGGATCGCGAATGGGGAAGATGATCCTGTTGCGGAAGGTGTCATAGGGCTTGCCGCCCCGGCTGCTTTCCCGGGCCAGCCCGCAGGCGAGGATCATCTCGGGCGCAACGCCCTTGCCGGTCAGGTGATCCCACAATCCCTGCCAGCCCTCTGGCGCGAAACCCAGATCGAAGCGCGTCTGCGTCGCGGCATCTAGCGCGCGCCCGGCCAGATACTCGCGGGCCGCAGCCCCGGCTCCGCCGCGCAACTGCATCCCGAAATACCTGACCGCCTGTTCCATCACCTCGACCAGTTGCGTGCGCCGGTCGGCCTTGGCCTGTGCCTGCGGGTCGCGTTCGGGCAGGGTCATGCCCGCCTCTGTCGCAAGGATTCTCACCGCCTCGATGAACTCGACATTCTCGGTCTCGCGGACGAAGGAGATCGCGTCGCCCTTGGCGTGACAGCCAAAGCAGTAATAGAACCCCTTTCGGTCATCGACGTGAAAGGACGCGGTCTTTTCCTGATGAAACGGGCACGGCGCCCACATGTCGCCCTTGGCCTGGTTGGACTTGCGCATGTCCCACGTGACCTTGCGCCCCACGACCTGACTGAGCGACAGGCGGCCTTGCAGGTCTTCCAGGAATCCGGGTGGCAAGCTCATCCGGTGAATATCGGTCTCATGCGGCGCAAAGTCCATAGGGCGTCACGTGCGCGCAACAGGTGGCGGGGCCGCCGGTCCGCCCCCGCCCGGCGCGGATCACAGACCCATTGCGCGGTAGCTGGCGGCGACCTTGGCGATCGACACCAGATAGGCCGCGGTGCGCAAATCGGTCACATCCCGGCGTCCGTGCCAGACCTCGCGCATGGCCTGGTAGGCGCTGCGCATCGTGTCGTCGAGGCCCGAGCGTACGAGCTGCAACTCGTCCGCGCCACGCAGGTATTTCTGCTTGAAATCCGGCGACATCTCCCATGCATCGCCCATGCCGCGATTGAGGCGCTCCAGCTCGGTGACGAGCAAATCGTGCCGAGCCTCCTCCTGACGCCGCCCGAGCCGGCCGAACCGGATATGGCTGAGGTTCTTGACCCATTCGAAATAGGACACGGTCACGCCGCCGGCATTGGCGTACATGTCGGGAATGATCACCGTGCCCTTCTGGCGCAAGATGTCGTCGGCCCCGGCGGTGACCGGGCCGTTCGCGGCCTCGATGATGAGCGTGGCCTTGACGCGATCGGCGTTATCGCGATTGATCACGCCTTCGAGTGCCGCCGGGATCAAGATGTCGCACTCTTCCTCCAGCGCCTTGGCGCCGTCGCGAATATACCTGCCATCGGGATAGCCATCGACCCCGCCATGCCGGCCGATCCAGTTGTAGATCGCCTCGACGTCGAGGCCGTCGTCATCCAGCAAGGCGCCGTCACGCTCGATGATCGCGGTGATCTTGCAGCCGTCCTCCTCGGACAGGAACTTGGCCGCGTGGTACCCGACATTACCGAGGCCCTGCACGATCACCCGCTTGCCGTCCAGCGTGCCCGACATCCCGGCCGCCGCGATATCCTCGGGGTGGCGGAAAAATTCCTGCAGGGCATACTGGACCCCGCGCCCGGTGGCCTCGGTCCGGCCCTGGATGCCGCCGCCATGGATCGGCTTGCCAGTCACGCAGGCGCGATGGTTAATGTCGGTGGTGTTCATGCGCTTGTACTGGTCGGCAATCCACGCCATTTCGCGCTCGCCGGTGCCCATGTCGGGGGCGGGCACGTTCTGCGCCGGATGGATGAGGTCGCGCTTGATCAGCTCGTAGGCGAAACGCCGGGTGATCATCTCCAGCTCGTGCTCTTCCCAGGCGCGCGGATCGACGCACAGCCCGCCCTTGGAGCCGCCGAAAGGCGCATCGACGAGGGCGCATTTATACGTCATCAGCGCCGCGAGCGCCTCGACCTCGTCCTGATGCACGGCCAGCGAATAGCGGATACCGCCCTTGACCGGTTCCAGATGTTCGGAATGCACGCTGCGATAGCCGGTGAAGGTGTGGATCTGCCCGCGCAGGCGCACGCCGAATCGAACGGTGTAGGTGGCATTGCAGACACGGATCTTTTCCTCGAGGCCCGGCGACAGCTCCATGAGCGACACCGCACGGTTGAACATCAGATCGACACTGTCGCGAAATCCCGGTTCTTTCTTCACGGTCATGCTGGCTGGCTCCCTGTTCTGGTCGGGTCGATCACGGTGCCGTCGCGGCCCGCGGCCCAAGCCGATGGTTAAAGCTAACGACGAGTTTGTCCACCCGTAACCGACCGGGCGACCCGGCGCATGACACGCAAGGGGGCGTCACCGTCGTGCGGCAGGCACCCAGACCATACGCCTCCGAATGTATTATCGATGTGGCGGATCAGGTGCCCGACCGCTCCGTGATACGCTCCTGGATCAGTTCGGCCATCATCCGGGCCGGCGTCCGGTGGGTGACGCCGCCGACGCCGACGCGGCGACCGATCCGCCACCACAGACCCGGCTCCCAGGCGAACGGGCCTTTGTGGGACAGCTTGACCGTGAACCCGTTGGACGGCTTGAAGGCGAACACACCGCGATCGACCGCGACCACGTCGTCGATCTGTGCGAGGACGCGACCATCGCTGCTGCGCAGCCCCGATGGCGTCAGTTGCAGCCGATGCGCCGTCGCGTACCACATACGCTGCGCCATCCACAGCGACAGCGCCGCAAAGCCCACCATGAAGATCTGCCATCCCGGACCGGGCGCCTGCACGATCGCCAAGTACAGCATGATCAGCCCGAGCAGCGCGACCGATCCCACACCGATTACGCGCCGCCCCGCAGAGGCTGCAATTTCCATCTGGATTTTGTCATCGGCCATGAACCATTCCCCTCCGGCATGTGCCTTATCCCGGCTGGCCGCGTTTGGCGAGACGATATCGTCAGGCGCGAAGCATCGCCTCGGATCGCGGCGATACGGCGACCGCGTTGCACGCCATGTCCCAATACACGGTTTCCACCTCGGCAAGGCTCAGCCTGCCCTCGTCGCGAAACCAGGTGTTGATCCCCGTCAGCATCGCGATCAGCGCCATGCTGGCGATCCGCGGCTCGGCCACGGTCATGACACGCTCTTGCACACCGCGCCGAAGGATCGCCTCCAGCCGCGTCTCGTAGTCGCGCCGAAGCTGCTCGATCACCGCGAAATTGGCCGGTGTCAGGTTGCGCAGTTCCATGTAGGAAACGAAGACCGCATCAGCGCGCTGCGTGTTGAAGCGGATGTGAAACCGGGTGAACGCCTCGAGCGCCGCCAGCGCGTCCCCGGTCGGGGCCTGAAGGTCCCACGCCGCGAGCAGGTCTTCCATGTGCGACCGCATCAGATCAAACAACAGCGTCTGCTTGTCCGGCGTGTAGTTGTAAAGCGCACCCGCCTGCACCCCAACCTCGGCCGCGATCCGGCGCATCGACACCGCCGCAAAGCCGTGACGCGCGAAAAGCGTCAGCGCCGCGTCGCGCAGGCGCGGGCCGGTGACGTCGGCATGAGAACCTTGTGTGCGGGCCATTCATTCAGCCTATCTGAACGTTTGTTCAGATAAAAGCCTCGGCTTGCCCGGCGGTCGCGCGCGTGGCATCACTGCGCTGCACATTGTCACGAGGATTGCCTGCCTATGCGCCTGACTGCCCTGCCGGCGATGGCCGCCCTTGTCGTGGCTGGCCTTGCGGGATGCACGGATGTGCCACCCTTTCCCGCGGCTGGCCCGGAGACGCGGCGCGACACCAGCTATCCCGCGCTGGTCCCTGCGCGCCAGATCACCGGGCGCGTGCCGCCCCCGTCTGCCGATACGGCCGCCGCACAGGACACGGGCCTGCGGGCGGCGCGGCTGCGTGATCGCGCGGCGCGGCTTGAATCCGCGGTGATCGACGACGCGACACGCGACAGGATGAGAACAGGCATCACCCGTTGAAAAACACCTCGCCGACGGCCCTTCTGCGCGTTGCAAGCTTGATGCGAACCCGTTACACGCCGTTTCAACCGTGCGACATTACGATCGGAGAGCCCCCATGATCCCCCCCTTGCGCCTTGGCATTGCCGGTCTGGGCACCGTCGGCACCGGCGTCGTGCACATCGTCCGGCAAAAGGCCGAACTGCTGGCGGCGCGTGCGGGCCGTCCGCTCGAGATCACCGCGGTTTCTGCGCGGACCCGAGATAAGGATCGCGGTGTCAGCCTTGAGGATTACGCCTGGGAAGATGATCCCGTCGCCTTGGCCCGCCGTGACGATGTGGACATCTTCGTCGAGTTGATGGGTGGCTCCGACGGCCCGGCCAAGGCCGCGACAGAGGCGGCCATTGCCGCAGGCAAGGACGTGGTGACGGCCAACAAGGCGATGCTTGCACATCACGGTCACGCATTGGCCATGGCCGCCGAAGACGCCGGCCGCGTCATCCGCTTCGAGGCGGCCGTCGCCGGCGGCATCCCGGTAGTCAAGACTCTGACCGAAGGGTTGGCCGGCAACGAGATCACCCGCATCGTCGGGGTGATGAACGGCACCTGCAATTACATCCTGACCCGCATGCAGGCGACCGAACAGGGGTACAACGCCCTGTTCGACAAGGCCGACAGGCTGGGCTTTCTCGAGGCCGACCCGAATCTCGATGTCGGGGGCATCGACGCGGGCCACAAGCTGGCACTGCTGTCGGCCATCGCCTTTGGCTGTCAGGTCGATTTCGACGCCGTGGTTCTGGAAGGTATCCAGAAGATCACGCTCGACGATATCCGACGCGCCGCCGACATGGGGTTCAGGATCAAGCTACTGGGCGTGGCGCAGATGACGGGACGCGGGCTGGAACAGCGCATGTCGCCCTGCCTCGTCCCCGCCGACAGCCCGCTCGGGCAGCTCGAAGGCGGCACCAACATGGTCGTGCTCGAAGGTGATCAGGTGGACCAGATCGTGTTGCGCGGCCCCGGCGCCGGCATGGGCCCGACCGCAAGCGCCGTGCTGGGCGACGTGATGGACATCGCGCGCGGCACACGGGTGTCGACCTTCGGTCAGCCCGCCGCGTCGCTGAAACTGTGCCCACCTGCAACAAGCGCCACGCCCGCACGGTATTACCTGCGCATGGCTCTGGACGACAAGCCCGGCGCACTGGCGAAGGTCGCCACGTTGCTCGGCGAGGCCGGGATCTCGATCGACCGGATGCGCCAGTACCGGCATGACGACACGACGGCGCCCGTCCTGATCGTGACGCACAAGACCACCCGCGAGGCGCTCGACACGGCGCTGACCGGCATTCGGCGGCTCGACGTGCTGGCAGGTGACCCGGTCGCGTTGCGGATCGAAACCGTCTGAACGCCGATGACGGGCAGAATATGGGCACCGCACCGACGCCACGGATGACACGCAGAGTATTTACAGGGAACATCTCATGACTGACACCTCGGATTTCAACGATCGCACGCTGTCGCTCGGCCTCGCCCGGGTGGCTGAACAGGCAGCGCTCGCCTGTGCCGACCTGATCGGGCGCGGCGACGAAAAATCCGCCGATCAGGCCGCCGTCAACGCGATGCGCGAACAGCTCGACATGCTGCCGATCAAGGGGGTCGTCGTCATCGGCGAAGGCGAACGCGACGAGGCCCCGATGCTGTTCATCGGCGAAGAGGTGGGCACCGGCGACGGGCCGGGCGTGGATATCGCGCTCGACCCGCTGGAGGGCACGACACTGACCGCCAAGGCGATGCCCAATGCGTTGACCATCATCGCCATGGCCCCGCGCGGGACCATGCTGCACGCGCCGGATGTCTACATGGACAAGCTGGCGATCGGGCCGGGATTTCCCAAGGACGTCGTCTCGCTGGAGATGAGCCCCCGTGAACGGGTCGAGGCACTGGCCCGCGCCAAGGGGTGCAGGCCGTCGGATATCACCGTCTGCGTGCTGGAACGCCCGCGCCATCAGGACATCATCGACGAT
This sequence comes from Roseovarius tibetensis, assembly GCF_050896375.1. NCBI lineage: Bacteria > Pseudomonadati > Pseudomonadota > Alphaproteobacteria > Rhodobacterales > Roseobacteraceae > Roseovarius > Roseovarius tibetensis. The sequence goes on along the minus strand of NZ_JBPBBB010000052.1, from coordinate 589 downwards.
ATCCGTGGCACCGGGGCTGCAGTTTTTCTGATCACGGATGGCGATATCGCGGCCGTGATGCATTGCGCCGAATCCGAATTGACAGGCATCGACATGTACATGGGTCTCGGCGGTGCGCCCGAGGGCGTGCTGGCGGCCGGGGCGCTCAAATGCATGGGCGGGCAGATCTGGGGTCGGCTGACCTTTCGCAACGACGAGGAACGCGACCGCGCCGCCAAGGCGGGGATCACCGACCTCGACCGCGTCTACGCGCGCGACGACATGGTGACCGACCAGGTGATCATCGCCGCGACCGGGGTGACCGACGGCTCTGTCGTGTCGGGCCTGAAGCGCCGGCCGGGATATATCGAGACCGAAACCGTGCTGATGCGCTCGCGGACCGGATCGCTGCGGCGGATGATCTATCGCAGCAAACGCGATTGAGACCGGACCACGGGGGGGGGGGGGGGGGGGGGGGGGGGGGGGGGGGGGGGGGGGGGGGGGGGGGGGGGGGAGGGGGGGGGGGGTGGGGGGGGGGGGGGGGGTGGGTTGGGGGGGGAGAGGAAAAAAACACACTCTCCCCTGTAACGCGAGAAGGAGTAGCATGGTG
>NZ_JBPBBB010000051.1:0-19907 GCF_050896375.1 Roseovarius tibetensis | reverse complement strand
CTACATGGCCGTCGACGAAAGCCTGCGCGGCAAGCTGCACAGCACCAACCCGCTGGAGCGCGTGAACAAGGAGATCAGGCGGCGCACCAACGTCGTCGGGATCTTCCCGAACCGCGAGGCCGTCATCCGCCTCGTGGGCGCGCTGATGCTGGAGCAAAATGATGAGTGGGCGTTCCGGGGCTTTCGCCGCGCCACTGGCGCGACGATCCCCTCCACCCCGCCGCTACATGCCGGTGGAAAAGCTGACCGCAATATGCAAGGATTACACTGAGACGGCAAAGATTGTCGCTCAGTGAACGAGTAACACCAGCTATGAAGAAGCAGGTGGACGCCAGTTCCTACACCATTTCCCGGGACACTACCCACTACCGCGCAGGACGAAATCTGGATGGTTCAATATCGGTACTTGGCAGCAGAGCACGTTGGTATTACTAGACGGGTCGGGAGCGGTGGCCGAGCGGTCGAAGGCAGTGGTCTTGAAAACCACCGTGCGTGTGAACGTACCGTGGGTTCGAATCCCACCCGCTCCGCCACTTGCCCCCGCGAAAGCGTTCTCCCGATCCGGCTGCGGCCGGATTTTCTCGTTGTTTTCGAGGGTTATGCGTGAAGGGCTGAGCACTGGCAGTGGCGCCGGGTGGCGCGGAAGCGGTCTCTCAGGGCCGATATTCTCCGGACCTCATGACTGCGCCGATTTGGTGAATAGCTTGTAAGCAACTGAAAAGAAATATCTTTGCGGAGGTGTCGGCTAAACACTTCGAGGCCGGTGGCATTCGACTGATGGAACGGACATCGAACATTTCTATCGAACTGTGCAAGCTACATCAAGTCGACCGGCACGAATGTTGGAAGAAAGCGATAAAGTTCGATGTATCGCTGCGCATCGCTGGATGGCATCGGCCCGAGATCGAGTTCTGATCCCTCAGGCAACGGAAGTTGGCGCTCTAGATGCGCTATCTCGCGCAGGGTTAGTTTGGGCGCCTGGATGCGGTAAGCCTCTGTCCCCTGCCTCAAGAACATGAGTCGATCAAATGCGCAGGCTTCGTACTCTGCGCGCTTCTCCCGTTCGAAGAAGACACCTCCGAAGGTCACCATCTTTGCACCGTCGTTGTATTGGAAGTTGAAGAGTTGTTCGTAGTTCAGCCGCTTTGCACCTGATCGAACGCCATTGGCAGTCGACAACGCATCGCGGATCTCGCTATCCCCGACGCGACGATAAAACTGTGAAAGACCTGCGCCGCGCAAGGAACTCAAATCGGCACTCGCTGGGATCCGTTCGTTTCCCAACTCGCCGCGGACTTGCTCGAGCATGTCTGTTCCATTCGCGTCGGTCTGCCGGGGGTGCGAATTTACCGTGGCAACGAGAACCGAGCCGTGCGAAGCTGCATGAGCCACGTGACGAATGTCACTAATGACTGAACGGGTCAGCGGTCCGTCATAGTCAAGCCAGATGATCGTTGGCTCCGAAAAATCAATATCGGAGAGCCTTTGTTCCGTTTCGCCGAAGAGCATTTCGATCCCGGAGTAAGGCTTGTTCCACTCAAAGCGAGCGCTCTCGTTTTCCTGCTTCTCGATACTGAGCATCCGGGTAATGCCGAGACTGCGGTGTATCATCCTAAAATCGGCGAAAAAGACCGAGCCGAGCCCGACATACTTATAGTCCTCCAGGACATGAAATCGTAGCCGACGAAATGCTTCGCAGAGCATTACGCGCTCGACATGTTTCGAGGGACGGATGCGATAGTCTATTGAGCGATAACTCGGGGCCATATCGCAGTCGCTACTCCTCGTCTACATATCGCTGATAGGCGTCCTCGAATGCGGCATCGCCCGTATCACGTGCGGACGTCGTTCCCATGGCTTCTTGCAAGGCCTCCACGCGATCCTTGTCCTTTCGAAACTGGATGCTCACCTCCTTCGGTTTTGGCGGCCGCGGGCTTTTCGGATAGTTGAACCTTTGCTCAGTCGTAACCTCTGCAATCGATTTGCTTTGTGCTGCCGCAAGAGCCGCCGTGAGTGGCCGCTCGCCTTCGGGCAGATCACTTTCGCTATCAACCAGGTTCAAGAAGTCGATCACTGGCCGCATGACGCCGGCCATGGTTTCGCGTGTGTCTAGCCAGATTGCGTCGTCGGGATCTATGTCCGTCTTCGTCGTATTCCACGGAAGGCGGCCTGCGTCGTCGCTGTCGAACAGGACATAGCCACGGAAGCGAGCGAATTGATTGTGATAACGCGGAGTTCCGGTGATTGCGTCCAACTCCGTGGGCCTTCCGATCCAGCCTGTCTTCTCAGACTTATCCGCATTCAGGACCAGGCGCCCATTGCAGATGATGTACCAGCCGGCATCGCTCGGGTTGGATCGGCCGACTCCTGCATAAATGCGCGTCTTAACCGGCGCTTCTCCGCCATTGTAGGTCTTCTCAAGATACTCCGGAGAGAACTGATTGTCCGCAATCAGCTGCCACTGGTGGCTTGGGATGGTTGAGCCACAGACCCGCACTGCTAATCCGCGCGCGATGAAAAAACCATGCTTCTGCCGTATCTCGTTCTCCACCCGCGTGCGAAAGTGACTCTGCTCAAACTGGCTTGCCGCATCATCTATCAGATCCGTGACCTCAATGCGCGTGCCGATCACCTTCACACCATTGTTTTGACCGTAGTCGACGAGGTTAAAGTCCCAACTATCCTTTTCCGCCATCCATTTTTTAAGATCGACTTCGAGTCGGAACCAATCTTTTTCAGTCGCAGATTCAACTACATACTTGCGCCCGAAGCTGAAAAGAGCGCGCTTCATGCCGACGCCAAACTGACCGATCGACCCTGCGACGCGGTCCATACCTTCGGCCCTTCCGAAACGAAATGCGTACTCCTGAGCCACTTCGAGGGGTATACCGCCGCAATTATCGCAGATAGAGAAGCTCTGACCATTAAAATCGATTTCGACCCAGAAGTCAGAGAGGTCGGATGCATCCTCAGCGACGCGTTTTGCGCCATCGACCGAATTGTCCAGAAGTTCTACAATCGCAGCCTGGTGAGAGATATCTCTCGTGAGGATATACACGAATAGGTCTTTCGTGGGCTCGACTTTGACCTTCATCGGTTCATTTTCGGGCATGCCGCCTCCTCTCAGCATGATCTTGCATGCAGGGTCTCGACTTCGCAAGCAGGTTGTGGTGAAGCTACTCTTTTCCACGCGTCCCCGTCCCCCGCCACGCACAGTGCTCCTCTGGCCACTTGAACCGCGCTGGAAAAGGGTCGTCGCCGAGTCTTGCCTTGACCGTCTCGCCCAGAGAACACCCGATGCGAAGTTGGTCGTAGAGCGCGAATGGTTGCTTTGTTGCTCGATGCAGAAAAGCGGCGGCTCGAGGCCCCGACGAGGGCGGGACAAGCGGGCCGGTTGCCCATCGTCGCTTTATGAATCTCTTGTGGACAGGTGACACTTGCCGATATCCTTTTCTGAACAGAAGGAAATAGGCTAGCAAGTGGCGAAATCGCAGAAGACGCAGGTCATCGAACACCTGTTCTACAAGCACTGGAACGAGGCCGAAGGCGCGCTCGACAGGACGCTGATGAGTCTGGACGATGTGGCTCAGGCGATCCGTGAATGCAACGATCTCTACGGCTCAACGCTGAGCGACCGGAACCCCGCCAACTTCATGAAGGATTTGCTCCGAGGAGCGAACGCTTCGAAGAACTGGCCTGCATCGGTTGCATCACGACGGTTCACGGGGGTCCAGCGTACGGGTGATGGAGAGTCTTTCGAGTTCATCCCCTACCGGCCTGGTCAGACGGAGCCGTTTCTCGACGCATTCGGAGTTCGCAACGATGCCCCGCGCTACCCGGTGCAATCGATCAGCATACCGCTCGTTACGAAGACTTTGGGGCGCTCCGACGAAACCTGGCTGATCCAGACCGCAATCAATCTACGGGTTGTCGAGACGCACTTTGCAGTCGCGCCCGCGTTTCCACTTCTGGAACTGACCCACCTGCAAATGGGCATCAAACTCCGCTCGACTGAGATCGATGCGCTCTTTCTCGGAAAGACAGGTGACCCGAAAAACCCCGACTCAGTGTTGGTCACGTGCGAGGCGAAGCAGGCCAAGGATCCATTGATACCCAGTCAGATAATCAACCAAGTTCAGGCCGCCTTTGACGAGTCAGAGGTCGAGATCGTCATCCCGATCGGCTTGCGCACAGTAAAAGGTGTCGGTTTTTACCTGACCGAGTTTGAAGCAGTGAAGCGAGCAGACGCATCCGCGCTCGACGAGTTGAACTTAGCCAGCTACGCCATCTACGAACTGCGCCCGCCTGTTAAGGGCGTATAGCTCCTCGATTTCTTCTTGCTTGCGCTTCTTGGCGCCGCTCTTCTTGTTGCGACGCCCTATAGGGTTCTCGACTTGGAAGTGCTGGGATGCCTCGGTGCTTCCCATCGTCAGAAGCCTCTCGTCACCAAGGTCGATTGCCTCTGTCGGCCGTGAAGGTTCAACCCCAAGCGCTTGAATCACCGCCGAAGCGACCGCGCGTGCGAGCGGCGGAGGCACCGCATTTCCGATCTGACGGGCCCCATGCCACTTTGTTGCGTTGAAGCGAAACCAATCAGGGAAGCCGTGAAGACGGGCCATTTCCCTTACAGTCACGCAGCGGGCGTACGCATAATGGATCGGCCTGGGGCTAGTGAAGGCTCCCCGTGCCGAGTCTGTTCCTGCACGAAGCGTGTTCGATACGCCGTCTACAGGCAGCTTGAACAACCGGGAGATTGGCTCAACACGGCCCTGTTCCGTTTCTTGAAATCGACGCCGTGATATTTCCGTGTGCTCGGTTCGAGCGCTAGAGGTCAACCGGTTCGGGTTCCATTTTCTTGGATGCCCGAAGGCCCACGCGTCGTTTCCAATGCCCCGGAGCGCTTCAGCGTATTTGCTCGGCTTGCTGAAAGCCGACGTCTTGACAGTATCCGAAGAGCGAAGTTCCTCGAATGTCTCGGCGTCGGGCAGATCGCCGAGCGCGGCATCGCAGGTCGGTCTGTCGCCTATCGCCGTGGGATATGACGGCAGATTGTTGCCTCTTTTGGCCCCCATAAGGATCAGCCTCTGGCGATCCTGTGGCACGCCGTAATCGGCAGCGTTCAGAACACGCCAAGCCTTCTGGACGTCGTAGCCGGCCGACTCGAACTCCTCAATCAACTCGAATAGGAATTGTCGGTGCTTGCCTACTGTGAGGCCCTTGACGTTCTCGAAGACAAAATAGCCGGCATCGAGTTCTCGCACTATGCGCAAGAAGTCTTTCACGAGTGAGTTTCTCGGATCGTCAAGGGCGCGCTGGCCAATAAGCGAGAACCCTTGGCAGGGAGCGCCGCCGAACACGACGTCCACGGGTCGGTCGCCAATCTCTGCAGCCGCACGGATGTCCAGACCCGAGACGTCCGTGACGGACCGAGGGAGGACGGCACAGCGTGAAAAGTTGTATTTGTGTACTGCAGCGTGGACAGGGTCGAGTTCAACGGCCGCGACCACATCGAAGCCGGCTTGCTCGAAGCCGAGGCTCATGCCCCCTGCGCCTGAGAAAAGATCGACTCCAATCGGTCTCGCCATGTCGTACCCCTATTCGTTTTCACTCAACATATCGGTGCATTGCCAGATTGACCAGCAAAACCTAGCTCCGCAGGAAGGCTTCTACGCGGCTGACGGCGTCTTCAAAATGTCGCAGTTCGCACTGCCAGACGACCAAGGGCTCCCATCCAGCTTCCCTCAGTTCCGTTAAGGCCCTCCTATCGCGTTCTTTGTTTGTTTCAATCTTCGGCTGCCAATATTCCGGCCGGGACTTCGGCAATCTGCCCCACTTGCAGCCATGCCCATGCCAGAAGCAACCATGCACGAACACGACCTTGCGACGACCTGGAAAAACGATGTCCGGGCTACCGGGCAGATTGCGACGATGGAGCCTGAAACGATATCCGAGCCGGTGCAGGGCCCGGCGAAGCGCAAGCTCGGGCTTCGTGTCCTTTTGACCCACCTTTGACATAATGTAAGAGCGGCGCTCCGCCGTTACGTGGTCAGCCATCAGAATGATCGCTTTGGACGTGGCTGGAGCCTCCGAATAACCCCCTGAATATTGTCGCCATGCTGCGCCTCAAATTGTCCGCTTTGGTTCAGGGTCTTCCGAGAACTGACCGGCTGGAACTCCCGAGCTGTGGCGAACGCTGCATTTAACGACTCTCAGTGAAGCGAAGCTATCTTTGAGGTCCACTTTAGCTGGAACGACGCCAGCGTCACTTCCGCCCCTGCGCACCTACCAGGGTCGCCTCGACGATCTCTGTTGCCAGCAGCGTCAGGCTGATGCGTACCTCTCGCGATGCTTCGCCATGTACTCTTCGCTCGGCCACTTCGATCGGTCGGCCGGAAGATGGATCTTCCCCTCATGCTCATGGAATAGTGCGCGTAGGTCAGCAGGCACGCGATTGTGCGCCACAAGCAGACGAAACTGTTCGTCGAGCGAGATCAGGTAGCGATCGAACAGCCAGTGTACCGTCGAGGACAGAGCGATCCCGTTCCGCACGGTGTCGGGACCGCCATGCTGCACTGCCCAGACATGCGCCGCTTGCACCTCGGCGCGTCCACCGCCGTTAATTATCCTGAGTCGCGTCACAGCGCATCGGGCGTCGTACGCCGAAACAACCTGCCGCCGGAAGCTCGCGTCGCGGATCTTCCGGTTCACCAAGATCTCGGCGATGCGGCGCTCCTGTTCTGGTTTGGGCGCCATGAGAAGGGCGCGCGTCGCCTCGTCGGCCTCTTCATGTATCAACCCGAAGCGGCGCGCATTCTCTGGGGCGAGAGTATCGCTTAGACCTCGTCCGACAATGGCAGCGAAGTCGTCTTCGGCCAGTTGTCGAGCGGATCGGCCGCGTAGGGAACGCCCAACGAACGCCTTATCCTTGAGATCGCGGAGCGGCGCCTCGTAGTACCTGCCGCCGTCATTCCAAGGCACGACCTCATCGAAGAAGAGAAACATCGTGATGATCGCATAGTGGTGACCATGCGTCTCCGGGTCGGGCTCTACGCGCTCGACCTTGCCCACGCCGACGTAGCCCATATGGCCGCCGCCGGCGCGCGGCCGGCGGAAAACCACCCAGTCACCCACCGCCTCGTCGACGATCCGCTTGTACTGAGAAGGGAAATGATAGCGCCGTGCGATGTCGTCACGGTAGCCAGAGTCGGGCTTCGTATCGAGGACTAGTTTCATGTGCGAGCCGGCCCCTGCACCGACCTCAGCCAGCGCACCCGTTCCCAGCGTAACCAGGCCACCATCGCCTTGACCATTAATACGAAGGCAGAATCCCCACGGAGAATTGGACGACTCGTGTAAATGTTAACAATAGTCATCAAAGGTCTCGCCCCCTTCCCAGCTCAAACCCTGGATCAGGGTGAATTCCTTCTCAGCACCGTCGCGCGTGAAGAACGTGCCGCAACTCTCATGCACGTACTGGCCATCCTCGAAAGTGATCTGTGCGAGCGACCACGGCTTTATCGCGTCCCCTCCGTGCGACCCAAGGATGAAGATGGCAGTCCCGTCTTCAGACATGGCAGCCCTCCCGACCTTGGTTTCACCCCAAGGTGAAATGACGGCCACAGCACCCTCCTGCAGGCATGGGAAGTATGTCGCGAGCGGCGCTTCATCTTTTGGTTCGGGGCATAGAGGGAACTCCGCTGGCACCTGCCAGTTGCGCTGAACTGCCCCGGGCGTCTTAGATGCGACCAATTTGGGGCGCGGCTCTTCCACGAGTGCAGCACTTCGTCTGAAAATCCAGTCTCCGAGGCTACCGCCGCCGGACGGCCTGCCGGATGCCGCCCAGGCCAGCATTCGCTCAAGGCTGTATTCCGCCTCGTCTTTTGTGACCGTTCGCATCCACTCAAAATCGGCCGTCAGCGTGCCGTTCTTCGGATTGCAAGGGTCGGCGAGGAAATCCTCGATGCTGCCGTAGAGATACTCAATACGTTTGGCAGTGACCGGGTTCAGAAGGATGTTTTCTAGACGGGTTATCCAGCGAAGGTTGTCATGCCGGTTGTTGCGACGGTTGGTATCTATGTGATCGACGATGTGACCCTTGCTCGGCTGCTCACCAAGAAAGGCCGTGGCGACGATCCGGTGCACTTTGTGACCGGAGATCGCCATGTAGCCATCGCTCTTGCTCGGCGTGCCGAAGGTCCAGATCTCATCGAGGGGACGGCGTCTCTTTCCCGCCTTGGCCTGACGGAGCACGGAACCGTTGTCGCGCACACGGTACTCTTCACCGCGGTAAGTGCAGAACTCTTCCATCTCAAAGACATCGACGTCGGGTAGTTGGGTCACCATGGGCCTCCTCAACTCGTACAAGATCACTGCCATCCGGCGATTTCGCGGCACATGGGACCCGTGCGCGGCATCTGTAGCTGAAGGCCGCTCTCCGTCGCTTTCATGAAACCACCCAAACTGTATCCACTGCAAGCTTCATCCGCCGTCCCTGACTTCGCGAAAATGTTCGGGACTGCGTCTTTGGTCTACTTCAGGAGTGCGTCTTTTGATGCGCGTCTGTTAAAGCCCCCACGCCTCACGGGACGGCCGTCGCGTTCACTCTGGCAGTCGACGCAGAGCTTGACGCCTGGCAGGGCGCGTCTGCGAGCTTCCGGTATCGGTTCGTCGCATTCGGCACAATTGGTCAGGCTTTCGCCCTCCGGCAATCGCCTCGCCTGCATCCGTTTCAGTTCGTCCTGAATCGAAGCATCAATCTGCTCGTTTACGGCACCGTCACGGGCCCATCCTCCGGCCATCTCACAACCCCTTTTGTTTAAAATCGTGATATACGCTTCGCGCGACTATAACAAAACCGCCCGCATGTCATAACCATTGGTGCTGTTCCTTCCACACCAGCGGCAACGGCTCCAGCACCCGCGCCAGCGTCACCTCCGGCCCCTCCTTCCCATCTAGGATCGCCTCGACGATGTCGGGCGCAAGCAGCGTGAGGCGCAGGACGCGGGTCATGTAGGAGGGTGCGATCCCCTCGCGCTCAGCCAGTTCGGCGATGGTGGTGAACTCGCCCGACTCCAGCATCCGCTTCCACCGAAACGCGCGGGCCAGCGCCTTGACCAGCGTGCTATCCGTCCGGCGCGACGGCGTGGCGCCCTCGGGCAGCTGCATCTCCTTGCGCCCGCCGCGCTTCGTGATGCGGAACGGAACGTGGAGCGTCATGGTCTCGGGAATCGGCGTGCCGCGTGTCATGCTGCTTCTCCGATACCGCCGGCCTGCATCTCTCGCGCGAGCCCGCCGAGGCCTTCCACGCGAAGCCGCACGTTGAGCCCGTCCGTGCCGATGTCCACCCGCTCCACAAGCAGCGCCACGATGCGCGCCTGCTCGGCGGGGAACAGTTCGTCCCACAGCGGGTCGAGTTGGTGCAGGGCGATGCGGGCATCCGCCTCGGTCATATCGCCGGCATGGGCGCGCGCCGCCTTCCATGTGCCCGCCACGATCTCGGGCTGGCGGAACACGGCGCGGAGCTGGTCGATGACGGCGGCCTCGACCTCGCCTGCGGGTACGCGCCCGACCGGGCAGGATCCAGCGCCATGCTTGAGCACGGTCTGGCTGACATAATATCGGTACAGCCGCCCGCCCTTCCGGGTGTGCGTTGGCGAGAACGCCGCGCCATCGGGTCCGAACAGTAGCCCTTTCAGCAACGCGGGCGTGTCGGCGCGTGTGCGCGCGGCGCGCTTGCGCGGGCTCTCCTGCAGGATCGCATGGACGCGGTCCCACGTCTCGCGGTCGATGATCGCGTCGTGCTCACCGGGATAGCTTTCGCCCTTGTGAACCGCCTCGCCGATATACGCGCGGTTGTTCAGCATCCGGTAGAGGTACTTCTTGTCGATCCGGTTGCCGCGCGGCGTGCGTATGCCACGCTTGCCCACCTCCCGCGCCAGTTCCGTCCCCGAGCCGATCTCGAGGAAGCGCGCGAAGATCCAGCGCACATGGTCAGCGTTTTCCTCATCGACCACCAGCTTCCGGTTCTCGACGCGATAGCCATAGGGCGGCACCCCGCCCATCCACATGCCCTTCTTCCTGCTGGCGGCGACTTTGTCGCGGATGCGTTCGGCGGTGACCTCCCGCTCGAACTGGGCAAAGCTGAGCAGGATGTTCAGCGTCAGCCGCCCCATCGACGTGGTGGTGTTGAACGACTGCGTGACCGAGACGAAAGTGACGTCATTTCGATCGAATACCTCGACCAGCTTGGCGAAATCGGCGAGCGAGCGACTGAGCCGGTCGATCTTGTAGACGACGACTACGTCAACCAGCCCGTCCTCGATGTCCTCCACCAGCCGCTGCAGGCCGGGCCGCTCCAGCGTGCCGCCGGAAATGCCACCGTCGTCATACTGATCGCGGACCAGCACCCAGCCCTCCGCCTTCTGGCTGGTGATGTAGGCTTCGCACGCCTCGCGCTGGGCGTGGAGCGAGTTGAACTCCTGCTCCAGCCCTTCCTCGGATGATTTGCGCGTGTAGATCGCGCAGCGCTGCTTCCGGACGATGGGCTTGGTCATGTGCGGCCCCTCCGGCTCTTCAGCCCGAAGAAGACCCAGCCGTTCCAGCGCGTGCCGGTGATGGCGCGGGCGATGGCCGAGAGCGACTTGTAGGGCCGCCCCTGCCACTCGAAGCCGTCCGCTGTGACGGTGACGACATGCTCGATCCCCTTCCATTCGCGGAGCAGCCGCGTGCCCGTGATGGGTTTCAGGTCCGCGCGAATGCTGCTCTTCTTCCGATCGCCACCGTCGAGTTCTTCTCCGAGCCGCTCCAGCCGCCGGATCGTCTCGGGCTTCAACCCGCCATAGACCAGTTCCTGGATGCGGTAGGCCAGCCGGCTCTCGAGATAACGCCGGTTGAACGGCGGCGGCTCGCTGTCGAACAGGTCGCGCCACTGGGTCTTCAGCGCCGGCGTCGGCGTGGTCTTCAACGCGGCGAGGCGCGCGGGGATGGGGTCATGGGTTGTCATGGTTTTCTCCGTTGTATGGAGTTGCATGAAGGCATCCGTCGGGCGGAGAGTGTAGGCAACTTTCTCCAGACTCGTCAGAAGGTTCGCTGCGCTCGCGCAGCTGCAGCCGAACCAGCCCGAGCGCCAGCAGCCCACACAACTCGGCGCGGCGTTCCACCGGCGTCATCTGGTCGGGTCGAAATGGATTGGGGCGGCGGATGCGGCTGTGTGTATTTGTCATGCCTGCATCTCAGCAGGTTTCGCGGATTTGCCGCTACCTCGGAACGGGTCACCCCACGCCCGGCCGGAAAGGGTGGAACCGTTCCACCCATTCGACGTGTTGAGGCCTTGAGTGGGACACCCTGTTCGCATTATGTTCACCCCGCTCCCAAACCTGATTCATGAGGCCGTTGATGTCGCTGCAAACACTTGATCGAACCCAATGGGCTTATTCCGAAGCGCTGGCCCATGTGCAAAACGTGACGGTGGCGCGACGCGCTGCTGAGGCTGCCAAACTGCCACCGAAGCCCAAGCCAGCGCACGAGCACTGGAACCCTCCGCAGGATCCGACAATCGGCTGGAAGGCGGAGGCGCAGACCGAGTTGCTGGTCGCCTTACGCGATGGCGACCTGATTGCGCAGGGCCGTTACACAGAAGAACGTACCAGCTGGGCGCAAGGCAGCTTCAGCGGGTTCGGGCTGCACTCGGGATATCACAGCAGCATCCGGCCAGAGCAGTGGCGAGAGGGCAAGTATTCGTTTTGGGGCCTGACGGCGCGAGATTGGGAATTCATCGACATCCGCATGCCGCGTTTCATGGTGAAGGCGATATGGCCGGACTTCGTGCCGGAAGCGGCTTCACCGGAAGGAGCGGCGGCTGCTGCCCCATACACCACGCCTTATCTCGACCTGATGGAGGAGGCGATCGCGCATTTTGGCCTGACGGCTGATATCCAAAGCAAGAAGGAAAATCTGTCCGATTGGTTCTACGAGCAGCAGGTCGAGGGCGAGCCGATATCGCGCAATCTGGCGGATGCCATGGCCACACTGATCCGGCTGCCGTCGGCGCAGCGCGGCGGGGCGAAGAGGGTGCAAGGGCCGGACTTGCGCAGCGCGAAGTCGGCTGCGGAAACCAACGGGGGGTGTCCGGAGGTTGACGGAAAGTGACATTGCGACACAAGGGCTTTCAACAAGTTGGACTTTTGAAGCGGGTGATTCCTCCAGAGCGAGATTTCCAGACAAGGCTTTACGCAATCATGCAAAGGACTGTAGCTGGACGGCATGGATATCCGGCTGAATGAACATTTTGACGGGGCGACGCTGCAACGAGGCCGTGACTATGCGCGTCGCGGTCTTGTCGTTTCGGTCGAGCCTCTCGCGAATGGGGCCCTGCGGGCGCGGGTGTCAAACGGACGGGGGGAAAGCTACCAGCAACGCATCACCGTGATGCGGGGTCTGATCGACGGCAGTTGCTCCTGTCCGGTCGGCTACAATTGCAAGCACGTGGTAGCCGCCCTGGTGACGCGGGCAGACCAGCAGACCGGGCAGCCGGGTCTTCCTGCGCCGGTGCAGGGCTGGCTGACGCGTGTCAGGCAGAGCGCCAGCACGGCGCAGGTGCCGGAGGCACGGCCCGAGGATTACCCGCCCGCGGTCAAGGACCGCTTGCTCTATGTCCTGCTTCCGCATGGCCCGCAATTGAAAGTCGACCTATTCAAGGGCCGGATCAATGCGGCCGGAGACGCGCTGAACAAGGCGATCCGGCGCTATGATGCGGGGCATGTCCTGCGCGGCAGCATCCCCGCCAAGTTCATCCGCCCGGTGGATCTGGAATTGCTGTCGGCATTGGCGCAGGCACGGCTCTGGGAGGCCAGCTACAGCCACGGCCTGCCCAGTTTCATGCGTCCGAAAGGCGACGATGCCGTCGCGCTGATACGCCGGCTCTGCGACACGGGTCGGTTCCTGCATGACAACGCGCCCGACGCCCAACTGACCTGGTGCGATGCGCGGCCCGAACCGCGGCTGGCCTGGCGTATGATGGCGGATGGCAGCCAGCGGCTGGGGGTCGAGGATGCGGCCGGTCAGCCGTTGCAACTGCGCGGCATGGACGATGCGACGCTCTGGATCGACACCGGTCGGGGGCAGATCGGCGTGCTCGCGCATGCGGTGGACACGGAGGTGCTGCGCGTCGTGGACGCGGCACCCGAGGTCGCGCCGCATGAAGCGGAGGCGCTTGGCGCGGCGCTGCCCGACACGCTTGCCGGTCTGGACCTGCCGCGCCCGCGGGTGATCCGACAGAGCCGGCGCGCGGCCACGCAGCAATTCGCGCGGCTGACCCTTGGGGCCGAGACGGCGCGCAATGGGCCGCGCTATTGGGGCGGTTCGGTGCAGTTGCCCACGCTGGCCCTGCGCTTCGTCTATGACGGGCAGGAGGTGTGGGATGGCGATACCGACCCGCGCATGATCGCCGACGACGAGATCGTGACCCTGACGCGCGACCTCGCATGGGAAGCGTCCTGCGCCACGACGCTGATGAAGGCGGGCGCAGTGCCGGTCGAGGAGCTTGAGATCCATTGGCCGGGCAAGCGCATGGCGGAGTGCGATTTCGTCTTTGCCGATGGCGAGATGAACCTGCAAAGCCTGGAGATCTCGGACATGCGCGAGGCGCTGGATTTCGCCTTTCGCGTGGTGCCGGAGTTGCGTCGCGACGGCTGGGAGGTGATCGAGACGCCGAAATGGCCCTATCGCCTGAGCGAGGAAGCCGCCGAGCTTGCGGTGACGACGCGCGCCGAGGCGGGCGAGGCCTTTCAGGGTAATGACTGGTTCTCGCTGGGATTCCAGGCCGAGATCGGCGGCAAGCCGGTGGATGTGGCACCTCTGGTCGCGGCGTTCCTGGAACAGGTGCGCGACGAGTGGGAGGATCTGCCGGATGTCGAGACGCTGGCACAGCATCTCGCCTGCCGGCCCGTCTATCTGGACCGGGGCAAACAGGGCTATGTCGCGCTGGATCTCAGCCCGCTGGCGCCGCTGTTGCATCTGTTTTTGACTCATCATGCGGAGCTGGGCGCGCTGCACCCGTCGGATGCCAGTGTCGCAAGGCTGGCCGAGGAGGCGCTGGCCGGCAGCGACATCCGCTTTGCCGACAAGGCCGGCATCCTGCCGCTGGCGCGCAGCCTGCAGGCGTTGGCCGAGGCCGACAGCTTTGCGCCACCTGCGGGCCTGACCGCAGATCTGCGCGACTATCAGGCCTACGGCGCGGCCTGGATGGGCAGCCTGCTGGAGGCCGGGTTCGGTGGCGTGCTGGCCGATGACATGGGGCTGGGCAAGACGGTGCAGGTGCTGGCCCTGTTGCAGGCGCGGGTCGAGTCCGAGGCGCCCGGACCGGCGTTATTGATCGTGCCGACGAGCCTGCTGCACAGCTGGCAGACACAGGCCGCGCAGTTCACGCCCGACCTGCGGTTGGTCATCCTGCATGGCACGGGCCGGGCGGCCCGGCGTGAGGCCGCGCTCGAGGCCGATCTCGTGGTGACCACCTATCCGCTGCTTGCCCGCGACCGCGACTGGCTTGCGGCGCAGGACTGGCCGTTGGTGGTCCTCGATGAGGCACAGACACTCAAGAACCCAGCCTCGCAAATGGCGAAAACCCTGCGCGAGATCCCCGCCCGCGGGCGGCTGGCGCTGACCGGCACCCCGCTGGAGAACTCGTTGCAGGATCTCTGGACGCTGATCGACTGGGTGAATCCCGGATTGCTGGGGGATCGCAAGCGCTTTCAGACGCTGTTCCGTACGCCCATCGAAAAGCACGGCGACGCCTCTGCGCAGGCGCGTCTGAACCGCCGCCTGCGCCCCTTTCTGCTGCGCCGCACCAAGGAAGAGGTTGCGGCAGAGTTGCCGGCCAAGACCGAAATCCTCGACCGTGTCGATCTGCCGAAATCCCAGCAGGCGCTTTATGAAACGGTGCGCAGCGCGATGGATGCCCGGGTCCGCGATGCCATCGACAAGAAGGGGCTGGCCGCGGCGCGGATCACGGTTCTGGATGCGCTGCTGAAGCTGCGCCAGGTCTGCTGCGACCCGGGCCTGGTCAAGACCGAAGCCGCGCGGTCGGTGACCGAGAGCGCCAAACGCGCCCGGCTGCGCGTGCTTCTGGGCGAGCTGGTCGCCGAAGGGCGCCGCGTGCTGGTGTTTTCGCAATTCGTCGAGATGCTGCGCCTGATCGAAGGCGATCTGGCCGATGCGGGGATCGCCAGCCTGTCGCTCACGGGTCAGACCGAAAAACGCGCCGAGGTGCTCGAGGCCTTCGCGCAAGGGACCGCGCCGGTCTTCCTGCTCAGCCTGAAGGCGGGCGGGGTCGGCCTGACCCTGACCGAGGCCGACACGGTCATCCTCTACGATCCGTGGTGGAACCCGGCGGTTGAGCGTCAGGCGATGGACCGCACCCACCGGATTGGCCAGGACAAGCCGGTCTTCGTGCACCGTCTCGTGGCAGCCGGCACGGTCGAGGAAAAGATCCTCGACATGCAGGCGCGCAAGCAGGCGCTGGCGGATGCCCTGTTCGACGATGAAGGCGGTGCCGCAGAGACATTGTTGGACGAAGCCACACTGCAGGATCTCTTCGCCCCGCTGAACGGATGATGGATGCCGGGTCGATAAGGACATTGCCACGTCGCTGAAATAGCTTGCTGAGCATTGTTGTGGTTCACAACAATGCCCCGAACACGGACATCGTTGGCATCTCCAACGATGTTGACAGCCGGCGACCCAAAGCTGCGAGCCCAAAGCAACCCTTCGCCGCAAGTGCAGCCTCGACTGAGCTGAGCGGCGGCTGAGCGCGGGAAACTGACCCTGCAAAGTTGCGAAGCTTGGTCGACTTCTTCGAAGTGCCCGGCCCCGACCTGCCGCTCGTAGACAGCGCGGCGAATGACCGCTCCCACGATTATCCCTGCCGGCCGCGCCACTGTCACTTTTCTTGCCAGGCAAGTGTGGCTCAAGCCGCGTTCAAACCTCGTCCGACACCACAGATCGCTGATCGTCCCTTCAAACCTCCCTTTTGGAAGGTTGAATCAAAACCTGCGCGGTTCGGGAATCCCGAATGTCCACAGGCCCTAATTCTGCCGTCGTCAAATTCGAGGTGGTCGCCCATCTCCAACTCACCTCCCGACGGCAATCATCGCACCCTAAAAGCGCAAACAATCACTGAGCTTTGTCACAAGATACGGCACAGCCAGCACATCCGGGTCCGCATCATTTGGATGTTACATTACTGCGATACTTGCCGGGTCATAAGGAGGCCCAAAAATGCTTAACATTACCAATCTGAGCAAGTGCTATGGCGACGTTACTGCTCTGAACGATGTCTCTTTCGACATCGGGGAATCGGGTGTCGTGGCCGTGATCGGGCGTTCAGGCGCGGGCAAATCCACGCTGTTGCGCATGATAAATCGGCTAGATAAGCCCAGCAGCGGCAGGATCGTCTTCGAAAGTGAGGACATTCTGGCTTTGACCGGGGCCGCGCTGCGGCGCTGGCGGGCGTCTGCGGCCATGGTATTTCAGGGCTACAATCTGGCACCACGGCTTGACGTACTCACGAACGTGCTGGTCGGGGCAAGCGTGGACACGTCGGCGTTGCGCCGTCTTTCGGGCATTCATACCGAAGCGGACCGTCTGCGCGCCGCGGCGCATCTCGACGATCTCGACCTTCTGGACAAGGCGCTCGTGCGTGCCGAGCGTCTTTCGGGTGGCCAGCAACAGCGCGTGGCGATCGCCCGGGCGCTGATGCAGCGACCCCGCCTCATACTGGCGGATGAGCCGGTGGCGTCGCTCGACCCGCAAAATGCCACCATCGTGATGGATACCCTGGCGCGCATCGCCCACGACCGTAACCTTCCGGTGCTTTGCAACCTGCACAGTCTGGAATTGGCGCGAAGATATGCTGGCCGTGCCATCGGGCTGTCCTCGGGTCGGGTGGTTTTCGATGGTCCGATTTCGACGCTGACCGAAACCGCCGTAGCACGTATATACGGCATTCAACCCAGCAACGACGGCGCTGTCCGCGCGCGACAGAAACCTGCTCCTCGCGCGGTTGAAATGGCCGAGTGACCCGTAACGATCCCAACCTTGATGCACTTCGATGAAAGGAATCACCATGAGACTCACACCAATTCTTGCAACGCTATTCGGCGTCGCGCTGGCAGGCGGTGCCGTAGCCGAAGGCTGGCGCGATACTGTGACGGAAATCGGCTTCGGCGTAATACCCGTCGAAACCCAGACCGAGACATCCGACACCATGGACGGCTTTGCTGCTTATGCGAGCGAAAAGCTGGGCGTTCCGGTCAAGGTATACACTGCTACTGAATTCATTGGCGTGAACAACGCGCTGATCTCGGGGCAGATCGACATGGCGTGGACCAGCCCGTCGGCCTATTCGGGATCATGGCTGGAATGCGGCGGCTGTGTCGAGCCGTTGGTGACCGCGACCGACAAGGATGGCAATCTTGGCTACAACTCGGTCCTGATCGTGCAGGCCGACAGCCCGTACCAGACATTCGAGGATCTTGAAGGCAAGCTTGTGGCGCGCACCGACCCTAATTCTAATTCGGGCTATCTCGTGCCAACAGTACAATTCGAACAGATGGGTCACCCCATCGATGAGTACTTCCAATCGCCGGTCTCCGGCGGTCACACGCAGTCTGTGCTGGGAGTTCTGGAAGGCAATTATGAAGGTGCCTTCACCTGGACCACAAAAGGCGACGGCTATGGCCAGCTGCGCACCATGATGGACAAGGGAATGTTGAACCGTGATGATATCCGCGTCATCTGGACTTCCGACATCCTCCCGCCGCCGCCGCTGATCGTGCGCTCGGACATGCCCGCCGACCTGCGCGCGGAGCTCAAAGATCTGTTCATGAACCTGCACAAGGAAAACATGGACTTGGCCGAGGCTGTGGCGAAAGGCGAGACACAGGGCTTCGTCCCCATCGATCACGAGACTTACGAAGTCACGGTCGCGCTACGCAAGAAGATGCGCGCCATGCGCAAGTCCAACTGAATCGCGCGTAATATTCAGGCGGCCTCCGTATCAGGGGGCCGCACCTCATTTTGCAAATCGGACATGTGCATGGCCCTTTCAAACCCGCAGATGGAACGGTTCGAAGCTACATTTCACGCGCACCGCGCTCACACTCGGAAGGTCAGCCTGGTGGGGGTCGGCGTGCTCGCGCTCTGCCTCGCCGGCGCGGTCGAGGTCAGCGGCTTTAGTCTTGGACGACTGATCGAGGGCCTGCCGCGCGTCGGGGACTTCCTGTTTGGTCTCGTGCCTCCTCTGCAGCTCGAGACACTTGGGGCAGATCTCGCAAGCTGGTTTTGGGGGTTGCGCGAGTGGCTGGAGCTGGTTTGGACGACGTTGATGATCGCGTTTTTCGGCACATCTGTCGGTACGATACTGGGGGCCACCGCCAGCTTCTTTGCCGCACGCGGTCTGGGCGGCGGCCGATGGACCGGAACCATCCTGCGCCGCACCCTAGAAGTCGCCCGCACTGTGCCAGATCTGGTCTGGGCGCTGATCTTCATGTTCGCGTTCGGTCTGGGACCGCTAGCGGGTGCGCTGGCCATAATGCTACACACCTTTGGCGCACAGGGCAAACTGTTCGCCGATGTTAACGAAAACGTCGACATGCTGCCACTGGAAGGTGTGCGCGCGGCCGGCGGGACCTGGTTCGACGAAATGCTGACCGGTCTACTGCCGCAGGTCCTTCCGAATTATGTCTCGTATTCCCTGTGGCGTTTCGAAATGAACGTGCGCAGTGCCACGGTCGTCGGGTTTGTCGGCGCAGGTGGTATCGGTATGACGCTCTACGAGTCCCTGAGCCTTGGTTACTATGATGACGCAGGAGCGATACTGCTGCTGGTATTCGCGGTCGTTTCACTAAACGATATATTCAGCGAATGGTTGCGTCTGCGCATCGCAGGAGCCCAGGATGACTGATATAAAATATTTTGATGATATGGGCGCGCCGCGTCGCAATGAGCTAGTGAAAGCCATTCGGTCGCCTCTGGCAAGCCAAGTGCGCTTCGCGATGGCTGTTGTGGCGGGAACCGCTCTTCTGTTTTATTCCGCGTGGGTGTGCGAGGTGTTCAGCCCAAAATTTCTGAACGGCCTGCCCAAGCTGGGCGACGCGCTCGCGATGATGCTGGTGCCCTCCGGTTTCGAATATCTGCCCGAGTTTCTCTGGGCGCTGCTTGAGACCGTTGCCATGGCCTTTCTCGGAACGGTCCTTGGCGCAACTCTGGCGGTGCCGCTGGCGCTGGTCTCGTCACGCACAACCTTCCCAATCCGGGCCGCACAGTTCCTGTTTCGGCGTTTCTCGGATTCCCTGCGCAGCCTCGATTACCTCATCTGGGCGCTGGTTTTTGTGCGAGCGATCGGGCTGGGACCCTTGGCGGGGATCATGGCGATCGCGCTTGTGGAGGCGGGCACACTGGCGAAACTTTATTCGGAGGCATTGGACAACACGACGCGCAAGCCGGTGGAAGGAGTGCGCGCATCTGGCGGTTCGTGGTTCGACGGTCTTCGCCTGGGGATCCTGCCTCAGGTGCTGCCCAACATGTTGGCGGCAACCCTTTACATGTGGGAATCGAACACCCGTTCCGCCACCATCCTCGGGATCGTCGGGGCTGGTGGGATAGGCTATCAGCTTGCGGACCGTTTGCGCGTATACGAGTTCGGTCAGGCAAGTCTGATCATTATTCTGATCATCATAACGGTATACGCAATTGACGCACTGTCTGCGTGGTTGCGGTTGCGCCTTATCAAAGGCGAATAAAAGGGAGGCCAACCGGGTCCGATGGTTTTTCGCTGAGCTATGCCGGAATCTGGGTGACGCGGCCTGATCAAGCGGCGCGGTTTGCAGTGTCATTTTCGGCGACACCGTCGG
>NZ_JBPBBB010000050.1:0-20509 GCF_050896375.1 Roseovarius tibetensis | reverse complement strand
ACCGGATCGACGAACTCCTCCCTTGGAACTTCCAGACGTCAAGCTGAAAAGCCCGTGGGGCCCAGCTGGCGCTTACACATCTCGATGAAGCTCCGAAAAAAGGTCGAGATGCTATTTGCCCACCTCAAACGCATCCTTGGCTTGGGCCGACTACGATTACGTGGTCCATGCGGCGCAAACGACGAATTCCTCCTCGCCGCCACCGCCCAGAACCTCCGGAAACTGGCCAAGATCTTTCCGGCACCGCAGAAACTGCGCAAGGCCTGAAAAGAAAGGCGCTTGCGCGCTCTTCAGCGCACGACTTTCTGCGCCAGCAACATCCTGTTTTTCTACAGAATCGGCGGACTCCGGACTTTCGCTGCGGGTGCTTTCTCGGCATCGAGAACCGGAAGAGCCGACATTCAAAACCCGTGTTGCCACGATTTGACCCTACGTAACCGCTGCGGCCTGCACCTGTAGCCGTGATGCGTAGAAAGCAGGGCTTTCAAAGTGGTCCCTTCTCGATCTGTGTGGGTTGCCGGGCTCACCGAGGCTTGACCGAGCCCTACATTTTTTGCGTCCGTTAGGCGCGTCCGGCGCGTAGACCTCAACCATCGCAGCGACGGACGCGCCGGGCGATGTTGGCCTGAACACGGTTATTGAGTAGCCTTCGGCCGTTCTCAAAGATGGAGGGCGGAATGGAGCCGGAGTCGAGTCTTTTCACGATGGCGCTTGGGCTTGAGGCGCCGTGGTATGTCGATGATGTGGCGTTTGCGCCGCGAAACCGAAAACGCGTGACATCAATCGAGGTTGGGCCAGAGCCTCCAATCCCCAAAATGCTCAAACGCTCCAAATTATCTGACTACGGACACCCCCTCAGCGGATCGAGCGGATCGAGCTTTCCAGCAGGTGCCGCGTGTAAGGGGACTGCGCCTCGAGCCGGCGCATTTCGTCGACGCCCAGAACCTCGACCAGCACTCCTTCCTTCATCACGGCAATCCGCTCGCACAGATGTCCGACGATCCCCAGATCATGCGACACCATCACATAGGTCAGCCCGTGTTCGCGGCGCAGATCCACCAGAAGGTTGAGGATCTCGGCCTGCACCGAGACATCGAGCGCCGAGGTCGGCTCGTCCAGCAGCATGACCTGCGGCTCGCAGGCCAGCGCGCGGGCGATCGCGACGCGTTGTCGCTGGCCGCCCGACAACTGGTGCGGAAAGCGAAAGCGGAACCCTGCGCCGAGCCCCACATCGTCGAGCAGCTGCCCCATGCGCGCGTCGATGTCGCGCACGCCGTGCAGGTGCATCGCCTCGGACAGCACGCGGTCGACGGTCTGGCGCGGGTGCAGCGATCCATAAGGGTCCTGAAAGACCATCTGCACCTTGCTGTAGAACGCCTTGCTGCGTGTCTTTCCCAAGGTTTCGCCCGCCACGGTCATGTGCCCCGACCATGTGGGCACCAGCCCCGCGACCGCGCGCAGGATCGTCGATTTGCCAGAGCCGCTTTCGCCGACGAGGCCGAAGCTTTCGCCCGTCCCCACGTCGAGGCTGACATCGCGGACGGCATGCGTACGCTCGGTGCCGGTGCCGAACCAGACATCCAGATGTTCGATGCCCAGCGCGCTCATGCCCGGGCACTCACCGACGGGGCGTCGCGCCAGGCGGGGTCGCGCTGCAGCACCTCCAGCCGCTCTCGGGGGTGTTCGAGATCGGGGACCGAGTTGAGCAGCCCCAACGTGTAGGGGTGCTGCGCGCGGGCCAGATCGCTTGCTTTGCAGGTCTCGACGATGCGGCCGGCATACATGATCATGATGCGGTCGCAGAACTTGGCGACGAGGTTCAGGTCGTGGCTGATGAACATCAGCCCCATGCCGCGGTCGCGCACCAGCTTGTCGATGATCTCGAGCACCTGAAGCTGCACCGACACGTCCAGCGCCGAGGTAGGCTCGTCGGCGACCAGTATCTCGGGGTCCGGCAGCAGCATCATGGCGATCATGATGCGTTGCCCCATGCCGCCCGACACCTCGTGCGGGTAAAGCCCGAGGACGCGTTCGGGGTCGCGGATCGCAACCTCGTCGAGGGTGGCCAGCGCACGAGCGCGGGCGACGCTGCGCGAGACGCTCTCGTGCGCGCGCAGCGCCTCGACCAGTTGCTGGCCGACGGTCATCACCGGGTTGAGCGAGAACTTGGGATCCTGCATGATCATCGAGATCCGCCCGCCGCGCAGGGCGCGCATGCGTTTTTCCGGCACCCTCAGGATGTCCTCGCCATGAATCATTAGCCGGTCGGCCTCGATCATTCCCGGCGGGCGGATCAGCCGCAACATCGCGCGTCCGGTCATCGACTTGCCCGAGCCGCTTTCGCCGACGATTCCCAGCCGTTCGCGCCCGAGTGTGAACGACAGGCCGCGCACCGCGTCGAAAACGCCGGACCGGGTGCGAAACTTCACCCAAAGGTTCTCGACATCAAGAAGTCGGGCGTCGTCGGTCATGCGTTGTCCTCTTTCGGGTCGAGCATGTCGCGCAGCCCGTCGCCCAGCAGGTTGAAGGCGAGGCTGATCGAGAAGATCGCGAGGCCGGGGATCGTCGCTACCCACCACGAATCGAGGATATACTGCCGCCCTTCGGAAATCATCGCGCCCCATTCGGGGCTGGGCGGCTGCGCCCCGAGCCCGAGAAACCCGAGGCCGGCGGCGGTCAGGATGATGCCCGCCATGTCGAGGGTGACGCGGATCACCAGCGACGAGATGCACAAGGGCCAGATATGGCGGGTGACGATGCGCAAAGGTCCCGCACCCTGTAGCTTGATCGCGTGGATGTAATCGGAATTGCGGATCGTCAGCGTCTCGGCGCGGGCGATGCGGGCATAGGGCGGCCATGCCGTCAGCGAGATCGCCAGCACCGCGTTCTCGATCCCCGCACCGAGAGCGGCGACGAAGGCCAGCGCGAGGATCAGCCGCGGGAAGGCGAGGAAGATGTCGGTGATCCGCATCAGTACCACGTCGAGCCAACCCCCCGCATACCCCGCGACGGTGCCCATGATCAGCCCCACCAGCGGCGCGACCATCACCACCAGCGCCACGATGTAAAGCGAGATGCGCGCGCCGTAGAGCAGCCGCGAGTAGATGTCGCGCCCCAGGCTGTCAGTGCCGAAGATGTGGCCGTCGGTGCCCGGTTCCAGCAGCCGCGCCCCGAGATCCTGCACGAAGGGATCATGCGTCGCCAGCAGCGGCGCGAAGATCGCTGCGAGGATCAGGAAGATCAGCACCGCCAGCCCCAGCATCGCCAGCGTGTTGCCGCGCAGCGTCAGCCACGCCTTGTACCACGCGGCCATCCGCGCCTGCCGGCGCGAGGTCGGCTCTTCGGTTAGCAGCCAGTGACGAACGGATTGCAGCGTGCTCATTTCGACCTCGGATCAAGGACGCGGTACAAAAGGTCCGACAGTATGTTGATCGCAACGAAGATGCTGCCGATCACGATCGTGCCGCCCAGCACCGCGTTCATGTCATTGGCCAGAAGCGAGGTGGTGATGTATTGCCCCAGCCCAGGCCAGGCAAAGATGATCTCGGTCAGCACGGACCCTTCCAGCAGGTTGGCATAGGCCAGCGCGATCACCGTCAGCAATTGCACGCGGATGTTGCGAAAGGCGTGGCCCCAAATGACCTGCCATTCGCTGAGGCCCTTGACGCGCGCGGTGATGATGTATTCCGAGCTGAGCTGTTCGAGCATGAAGGACCGCGTCATCCGGCTGATATAGGCAAGGCTGTAATAACCCAGCAGCGACGCCGGCAGGATGATATGTGAGAACGCGTTGCGAAACACCGCCCATTCGCCGCGCAGGGCGCTATCGATCAGCAGCATCCCGGTGATCGGCTCGACGATGCCTTGGTGAAAGATCCCCAGCCGGCCAGGCCCCGACACCCAGCCCAGGATGCCGTAGAAGATCAGCAGCCCCACAAGGCCCAGCCAGAAGATCGGCATGGAATACCCAACGAGGCCCACGAGCCGCGCAAGCTGGTCGATCCAGGTGCCCCGCCGCACCGCAGCCACGACCCCGAGCGGCACGCCCAGCAGGACCCCGAAAAGCGTGCCCAGCGTGGCCAGTTCCAGCGTCGCGGGAAACACCCGCGCGATATCGGCGGTGACCGCCTCGCCGGTGCGGATCGACGTGCCCAGATCGCCGCGCACCACGTCCGAGACATAGATGAAGAATTGCACCAGCAAGGGCTGGTCCAGCCCGAGATCGCGATAGGTCTGCTCGTATTGCTCCTGGGTGGCACGCTCGCCGATCACCGCCAGAACCGGGTCGATCGGCATCACCCGGCCGATCAGGAAGGTCACCAGCAGCAGCCCGAGCAGCGTCGCGGCCACGGTGATAAGCGTCTTCAGGGTTTTCGTCAGCCAGGGCGGGAAGGACGGCCGCTGCCGTCCTTCGCCATCTGTCGCATCAATCATCTACTTCGTGATCACCCAGTATGAAACCGCGGTCGTCGCGCCACCGGCGACGAAGTTCTCCACAGTCGCGCCCATCGCATTCTGTTCGATCTTCTGGAACATGATGCCGAAAGGGCTGACCTGCTGATGGTCGCGTTGGAGGTCGAGATACATCTCGCGGCGGGTGTCGGTGTCGTTTTCGACCACCGCCGCCTCGGTCCGCTTGCTCATCTCGGGGATATGCCAGGCGTTACGCCATGCAAGGATGCCGGTGGCGCCGGCCGCGTCCGAGTTGTCGGGGTTGAAGGCGAAGGTGCCCGCATTTGTCTGCGGGTCGGGATAGTCCGGCCCCCAGGACCCGAGATAGACGTCATGCTCGCGCGAACGGTAGCGATCCAGCGTCTGCGCGCCGGTGCCGACGATCAGCTCGACCTCGCAGCCGATCTGTCCCCACGTGTTCTGCAGGGACTGGGCGATATCCAGACGTTCCTGCGCGTCGCGCACCGAGATCTTGATCGGCCCGCACTCGGGGTGGTCGGACTCCGCCAGCGCGGCTTTGGCGCGCTCGATGTCAAAGCTGTAGGGCGTTTCGCCCAGTGCCCCGAGGAAGGTGCGCGGTAGGAACGCCTGATGCACCGAGTACTGACCGCGCAGGAACGAGTTGGACATGCCTTCGTAGTCGGTGGCCAGCTTCAGCGCCGCGATCACCTTGGGATCGGCCAGCAGTTCCTTTTTCTGGTTGGCGGCGAAATACATCAGCCGACCGCGGAGCTCGTCCACGACCTTGACACCCTCGACATCGTCGAGACCGGCAATATCTTCGGGCGACAGGTTGCGCGCGACATCGACATCGCCGCGTTCAAGTTGCAGGCGCTGGGTCGCGCTTTCCTGGATGTGCTGCACGATCACCCGCTCCATCTCCGGTGTGTCGCCGGAATAGTTGGGGTTGAGGTCCATCAGAACGCTTTCGCTGGGCCGCCAGTCCACCACCTTGTAGGGCCCCGACCCGGCGGTGTTGGTGCGCAGCCACGCATTGCCCATGTCGCCTTCCGTGGCGTGCTCCATCACGGTCTGCTTGTCGACGATGCCGCCGATGGTGGCGGTCAGGCAGTTCAGCACGAACGACACGGCGTAGGGCCGGTCGAGCGTCAGCACAAGCGTCTCGTCATCCGGCGCGACGATCGTATCTTCGACGTTCTCGGGGGTAAAGCCGAACTGCGTCAGGATGAAGGATGGCGTCTTGTTCAGCTGCACCGCGCGGCGCAGGGAAAACTCGGCATCCTTTGCGGTGACCGGGTTACCCGAGGCAAACACGTGCCCCTGGGCCATCGTGAAGGTGATGGTGCGCCCGTCCTCGGACATCTTCCAGCTTTCGGCCAGTTGCGGCTGATACCCGGCCTCCAGATCCATCGGATCGAAATTGACCAGCCGCTGATACACGTTGCGGCTGACATCCGCGCCCGCAAACTCGAAACTTTCGGCCGGATCAAAAGTCTTGATGTCGTCGATCCGGTTCGCGATGACGAGCATGTTGGGCGGCGTTTCGGCCATCACCGGTGCGGCGACGCCCACCGACACGAGCGACGCGACCACCGCGGCTACGACTGATTTCTTCATGGTTATCCTTCCTGTTTCATCTTGATTATTCACCCCACGTCTGCCGCAGAACCCGCAGCCAGTTGCCATGGGTGATCTTGGTCATCAGCGCGTCATCCACGCCATGGGACCGGAACTCGGCAAGCAGCTTGGGCAGGCCCGCGCAATCCGCGATCCCCTCAGGGACAAGCGCCCCGTCGAAATCGGACCCGAATCCGACCCGGTGCTCGCCCAAACGCTCGATAAGATGGTCGAAGTGTCGCAGCACGATGTCAAGCCCGAAGGCCCCATCCATGCGCCCGTCGGGCCGCAGGAAGGCGCTGGCGAAATTGATGCCCACCATGCCGTCACTGTCACGGATCATGTCGAGCTGCCGGTCGGTCAGGTTGCGCGAATGCGGGCAGACCGCCGCAGCGTTGGAATGCGTGGCCACCAGCGGCGCATCGGTGATCCGCGCGACATCCTCGACCCCTGCGGCGTTGAGATGCGACAGGTCAACCATGATCTTCAGGCGGTTGCATTCGCGGACCAGCGCCTTGCCGGCCTCGGTCAGGCCCGGCCCGGTATCGGGCTCGGACGGGTAGCGGAAGGGCACGCCGTGGCCCCAGACCGTCTCGCGGCTCCAGACCGGGCCAAGGGATCGCAGCCCGCGCGCGTGCCAATCGTGCAGCCGCGCAAACGCACGGTCGATCCCCTCGGCGCCCTCGATATGGATCACGGCGGCCATTTCATCCGCGGGTAGCGCCGCCTCGACCTCGGCCGCCGTCCGGCAGATGCGCAACGCGCCGGCCGCGGCCAGATCCTCGATGGCATCGAACCCGCGCGCGGTCCAGCCTGCCGCCTCGGCCTCGGGGACCGGGTCTGGCAGGGGGATGTCATAGGACGCCTTGCGCATCTCGTCATGGCGCGTTGCCGTGTCGTCGGGGCTGGGCACGAAGATCGCGAACATGCCCCCGCCAAACCCGCCCTGACGCGCGCGGGGCTTGTCGATATGCCCGTCGGGCAGGCCGTCGGCCACGCCGTTTGCGGTCACGTCGCCGCGCAGCATCCGCAGGACAAGGTCGTTGTGGCCGTCAAAGACTGGAAAGTCTGTCATGCTGTCTCCGAGGGTGGTTCCCTGTTATGCGCTGGCGTCGAGTTATGGCCAGAGCCTTGATGAAACCGGGACGCAGCGCAACCGGTTTGATCAAGGCTGCCGGACGACCGCCTATTGCAGCTCGCCGCCCAGCACCATTCTTGCTCGAGAACGGGATTTGAAATTGTGCTCAAGGTACAGGAGAATTTTGAAGTCTGTGGCGCTCAACGTGGATCACTGCAATGAACTGCCCGGGTACCAGCGCGGTTTCCTTGCCGGCATCGAGCAGGGCGGCCGGCCGGTGATCGCGACGGGGCGGTCCGGCACGATGGAGCTGGTGCGCCATCTCCGCAAGGGCGGCTTCCTGGCCATTCTTCTCGACGAGAAATATGCCGAAGGCGCGACGGTGCCCTTCCCTGGCCTGTCGGCGCTGACATCGACGGCGCCGGCGGCGTTGGCGCTGAAGCATGATCTGCCCCTTGTTCCCGCCTACGGGAAGCGCCGGCCGGATGGCGCGGAGTTCGATGTCGAATTCGAAGCTCCCATTCCCCATTCGGACGCCCTAAAGATGACAAAAGCCGTCAATGACGGCCTTTCCGCCCGCGTCCTCGACAATCCGGGACAGTGGTACTGGATGCTGCGCCGGTGGACGGGTGCCTGACGCCGCCAGCGCGTGCGCCGATGGCTGTACACTTTGCGAGCCTCGCACTCTTGGTGTCAGTGATCCCGCCGAGGCGCGTTCGAACGGCGTCTCATCGCGGATCGAACGTGCCGACACTCAGCATGATGGGCGGATTCCGGAAGTTCGCCGCAGGTGCGATAGGGATGCGCTGGGAAAGTGAGAGCGGCCGTTCAAAACGACTTGAAATTGAGCATCTCGCGGCATGGCTCGCTACGAGCAGAAATCGGTGCCAGCCCCAACTGCTACGTACGGTTCAGGGCTGAGGCCCCTTACATGCGCGGGTCGGGCGACGTTTGATTCATCGTCTGATCATATTGACATGGATCAAGGCGCATAAGCGTCCTGGCGCATAATCAGTTCAATATGCAGGAGATACTTTCCGCCATTTGCGACCCGACTCGCCGCGCCGCGCTCGCCCTTCTCTGGAGCGGGGGAGAGCATTGCGTCTGCGAATTGATGGCGCGTCTCGACGCGAGCCAGAGCCGGATGTCGCGGCACATGAAGGTGCTGCGCGAGGCCGGTCTCGTGCTCGACAGGCGTGATGCCCAATGGGTGCGCTATCGCCGGAACCCCGACCTCGCGCCGGAGCTCGCGGCGGTGATCGACGCGGTTCTGGCTGCGGAACACAAACTCGAATTGGAGGTCGCGTGACCACTGAGACCCAAGAACAACATGCCCCGCACGGGCTTCCGGACTGGGCATGGTATGTCGGCGTGCCGCTTGCGGCCGTTGTCTGGTGGCTGGTCTACGGCCAGTTGATCCCGTTCTCCGAGTGGGCGACGTCGCTCTTTCCCGTCGCGCGGGACAGCCACACCGGCGAGGCGATCGCGTTTTTCATCTACGACGTGCCCAAGGTGCTGTTGCTGCTGACCGGCATCGTCTTCATTACCGGCGTGCTTCGGAGCTGGTTCAGCCCAGAAAAGACCCGCGCGATCCTCGCGGGCAAGAACCAGGTCTGGGGCTATCCGCTGGCGGCCGCGCTCGGCGTGCTGACGCCGTTCTGCTCGTGCTCCTCGGTGCCGCTTTTCATCGGCTTCGTCTCGGCGGGCATTCCGCTGGGTGTCACGTTTTCCTTCCTTATCGCCGGGCCGATGGTCGGGCCGGTGGGGCTGGGGCTGCTCTACGGCCTCGTCGGCTGGCAGATCGCGACGATCTACCTCG
Organism: Roseovarius tibetensis; assembly: GCF_050896375.1. Taxonomy (NCBI): domain Bacteria; kingdom Pseudomonadati; phylum Pseudomonadota; class Alphaproteobacteria; order Rhodobacterales; family Roseobacteraceae; genus Roseovarius; species Roseovarius tibetensis. Next base: position 11,582 of record NZ_JBPBBB010000050.1, on the reverse strand, counting down.
TCTTCGGATTCACCATCGCGACGGTCGCAGGGGTCGTCCTGGGGCGCATGGGGCTGGAGCGTTACCTGCAGGAATGGGTGCGCGAGCTGAACGCGGGCCCCGTGGGCGATCTGCCCGAGGAGCGGCTGACGCTGGTGGACCGGCTGAAGATCGGCGTGGACCAGGTACGCGAGATCGTCGGCAAGGTCTGGATCTGGGTGCTGGTCGGCATCGGCATCGGCGCCGCGATCCACGGCTACGTCCCCGAAGAGATGATGCTGCGGATCATGGGCGGCGAGGCCTGGTGGTCGGTCCCGGCAGCGGTCGTCGTGGGCGTGCCGATGTACACCAATGCGGCCGGCGTCATTCCCATCGTGGAGGCGCTGCTGGGCAAGGGGGCCGCGCTCGGCACGACTCTGGCCTTCATGATGTCGGTGATCGCGCTGTCGCTGCCCGAGATGATCATCCTGAAGCAGGTGCTGACCTACCGCCTGATCGCGATCTTCCTCGCGGTCGTCTCGGCGGGGATCCTCGCCACCGGCTTTCTCTTCAACTTTCTGCTCTGAAAGGAGACGCACATGAAAACCGTCAAAGTCTACGGTCCCGGTTGCAACCGCTGCGAGACGACCGAAGCCATGGTCAAGGAGGCCGCCGCAAAGCTCGGCGTCGCGGTCGAGGTCGAAAAGGTCACGGACGCGAAATCCATCGCCATGGCGGGCGTCATGTCCACGCCGGGCATCTCGGTCGATGGCAAGCTCGTCCATGCCGGTGGCCTGCCGGATGCGGGGAAGCTCGAAGGCTGGCTCCGCGCATGATCCGCGCTCTCGCCGCCGCCGTTGCCGTTCTCGCTTCTCCGACCGTTGCCTTGGCGGATGTCCTTGAGGTCCAGCCCGTCACGGATGATGTCTGGGCAATCGTCGGCCCGTTGGAACAGCGCAGTCCGGAAAACCTTGCCAACAACGCGACTTTCGGGCTGGTCTTGACGCCCGAGGGCGCGGTGCTGATCGACCCGGGCGGGTCCTGGCAGGGTGCCGAGATGCTGCACGCCGCCATCCGCACCGTCACCGATCAGACGGTGGTCCGTGTTATCAACACGGGCGGACAGGATCACCGGTGGCTCGGCAACAGCTACTGGCAGGCTCACGGGGCGACGGTGATCGCGTCCCAAGCAGCGGTCGCGGATCACCAGGCCCGCGCACAGGACCATATGATCGCGCTGTCGCAATTCCTGGGCGACGGGCTGGACGGCACCGAGCCGGCCTACGCCGATGTGACCTTCGAGACCGATTACGTGCTTGAGTTCGGAGGCTTCAGCTTCGAGATCGTGCATCGCGGCGCAGCACACACGCCGGGCGACAGCTTCGTCTGGCTCGACGAGCGCGATGTGATGTTCACCGGCGACATCGTCTATGTCGACCGCCTGCTGGGCAATGGCCCGGCGCGCGATACCGACAGCTGGATCGCGGTGTTCGAGGCGATGGCGGCCTATCAGCCCACGCATATCGTGCCCGGCCATGGCCGGGCGACCGATCTGCCCACGGCCAAGCGGGACACCCACGGCTATCTCGTCAACCTACGCACACGGATCGGAGAGTTGATAGAAGAAGGCGGCGACATCATGGACGCACCCAAGATCGAGCAGTCAGCCTGGTCTTCGCTGGAGCAGTTCGACAGCCTCGCCGGTCGCAACGCACAAGCCACTTTTGAGGAAATGGAATGGGAGTGACGGTGGGCTTGGTGTATCCTTTGACTGGGCAATCCGATATCTGCCGGGTTAATTCGAAAGGCCGCCAGCAAATGGTTCCCCAATCGGCGACAGACAACTGTGCCCGCACAGAGTGAGCTCGCTCATTCCTAATTTCGCGCGCGCGGCGAAAGTCCGGTCTGACGGACCGCATCTCCGCGATAACATCCAAGACGGACGGCAGTTTGGGGCCGACCCTGTCTACCCGGTTGTCACCGTCGCAAGGGGCGGTTTTCAGTCATTCGCTGCGATGGCAAGATCTATGTGCGGAAAATTAGGGAGCCGACATTCAGGTTCACCCGATAGCGGCCAGCGCGCTGCACCGCCACATGACTGCGACGAGCCAAAGCGGATGTTGCGCCATACCGCCGAGCGTTGGTCACAGCCAATACGGCGTCACGCCGTCATCTCCAATGCGGTGTTGCATTCTCGACGGGCTGGCCTTCCCTCATCGAGGGTTTCCATTTTTCCGCGCGCTGTTCAGTGTCGATTGCGTTACCGCACGTGACTTGTCGCGCGACCGTTGGTGCGGCACACGGATGATGCGAACCCCATAGCTTGCGCGCGTCCTTGGCTATGAGACGGGCTTGGAGTCGGTCGAGTTCCTCGAGCGCGCGGGTCGTGTCTCGGGTTCGTGCGATCACCTTTTCGAAAGTACGGCGCACTGATCGCGGTCGCCACGGCAGGATAGCGGAGGCGAGCCAGAGGCGCAGTTCAGGCTGCAGGTTGTCATACTCGCACATCGAATCGGACCGTCGTCTTTTGCGTTTGAGGGTTGTCATCCCGCGATTTCCCAGCATCGGTGTGCTCCGTCACATTTCCGTTCCCAATTCTGCCCGCGCGGGGCCAGTATGGCCCCGCGCCCTTGTCAGAAGCTCTGTGTCACCCGCAGGGTCCAGTTGCGGCCGGGTCCGAGCGTGATGTTCTTGTAGGTGTCGAGGAAATCCCGATACTCCTCGTCGAGGATGTTCTCGACGCCGAACTGTACCTCGGTGCCGGTCGCACCGATGGTGCCGCCGATCGTTGCATCGAGCAGGACATAGTCATCCGTCGAGGCCGTGCCGAACGGGGGCGGCGCGCTGTCGAATTGGCCGAACGGTTCGCGCAGACCCGCCGATTTCTGCGAGTCAGCATAACGCGCGCCGACAGTCAGATAGGCATCCTCGAAGGCGCCGACGCGATCATCGCGAAACGTGACCTCGCCGGCGATCTTCAGCGGCGGCAGAAGCGGCACTTGCCCGCCATCCGACAATTCGCCATCGACCCAGGACAGCGTCGTGCGCCAGGTCAGCCAGTGCAGCGGCCGGCCCTCCAGCGTCAGGTCCACGCCGTAGGTTTCGGCATTCTGCTGGCTGACCTGGAATATGTCGAGGCCACTGCCGGGGTCGGTCGTCCCGGTCCCCGCGAGAAAGATATAGTCGTCGATATCGTTGTAATACGCGGTGAACTTGGCCGACAGGGTATCGGACTCCCATCGCAGGCCGGCATCGAGGCTGATCGAGGTTTCCTCCTCGAGGTTCGGGTCGCCGCGCTGCACGGCGGCGACGCCACCATGGACGCCATCGGCGTAAAGCTCGAACAGACTGGGCGCGCGGAACCCGGTCGACAGATTGCCGACCAGCGACAGGTGATCGGTCACCGCGTAGTTCGCGCCGAGACCCCAGGTCGCGGTCAGGTAATCGTTCTTGCGCTGGTCCGGCGTGAGGGCCTCCAGCCGTGGCGAGGTGCCGGCGGTCTGGTCCAGATCGAGCGTCACCTCGCGGTAATCCACGCGGCCGCCGAAATTCAGCGTCAGATCGCCCATGCGCGCCTCTTCGAAGGCGAAAAGGGCGTAATTCTCGAGTTGTCCGCCAGGCGACAGAACCGTGCTGCCGCGCGAGGACTGATCCGTGTCCACGATCTCGATCCCGATGCGCCCGTCAAGTGCGCCGAACAGCCCCTGATGCTCGGCCTCGATCCGCGCGGTGAAGCTGTCGCGGTCGATATCCACCACACGCGCGCCGGGCAGTTCGCTGCGCGGCAACGGATTGGGCGGGCCGGGATTGGCCTGTCTCAGGTTGGACGCGAAGGACAGCGTCGGTTTGAGCGTCCAAGTCTCGTTGATGGCAAGATCCGCGTCCAGTTGCAGCAGATCATTCTCGATATTCGTGCCGATCCCGCCCGGAACCGGGGGCGGTCCGCCACTGACATCCGGCACCACGAAATTCTGCTCGTTGCGGTAGCGTTCATAGCGCAGCCGGATCTGTCCCAGTTCGGTCATGTAGCCGATCGATATGTCGCCGTTGAGTTGTTCGTAATCGGTGAAGGGGATGTCGCCGGTCACCAGCGGGTCGCGCGGGTTGCCCGAACTCAGCGCCTCGGACGCTTTCGGCGTCTCCAGCCCGCCCGAATCGCGCCAGACGAGCGTGCCGGCAAAGCCGAGCCGCCCGTTGGCGCCTTCGAAGCTCTGCGCGGCGGTCACCTGATCATAGGCGGACTGATATTCCAGCGTGCTCTCACCGCTCAACGTCTGCGTGCCCTCGGGGGCTGTGGGTGGGCGGCGGGGGCGCAGGTTCACCGCCCCACCGATCGCGCCCGACCCGTAAAGCAGGCTCTGCGCACCGCGCACCACCTCGATCCGGTCGGCAAGGAACGGATCCACGGTCGGCATGTGCCGCACGCCGAATTGCTGGAAATCGAGCCCGATCCCGTTCGACAGCACGCGCACCCGATCGCCGGAAAAACCTCGCAAGACCGGCTTGCCGATATTCGCGCCGGTGTCGATGGAGCCGACCCCCGAGAAATGATCCAGAGATCCACCCAGGGAGGCGCGCTGACGCCGCCGCTTCTCGGCGCCCGACAGCGCGTCGACATCCGCGGAAAGCTCGGCGATATTGTTCGGGATCGGCGTGCCGGTCACGGCGATGGTGTCAAGTCTCAGGGGCGCGCCCTCGGGTGCAGCGGTCCCCTGCGCCAACGCCGAGGTCGAAAGAAGCATCGCGGTGGTCGCCAGCGTTCCGGTCGTTCTGGGTCGTCTCATGAGGTCCTCGTCGTCCTTTTTTGAATTGTTTTGATCCGGCCCCGGGCCGGGGCCGGTGTTTCGTCTGGTGACGTGATCAGATCGCGTCGTCGGGATCGCTCACCGGGTCGAGCACCAGCACCAGGCGCGTCTCGCCAGTCCCTGCGATGGGGGGCGAACGGTGCAGCAGACCCGCGGGCGGATCGGTCGGCCAGAGCGTGCCGCGCAGGATCAGGGGTGACCCCGTCGGCGTGGTGAAAATCCGCGTCGGCTCGGTCCCGTCGGTAGAGATGCCGTATTGCGTGCCGGTGCCGCGATAGGTGCAGATCAGCCGCGCGGTGATCGCGTCGATATGGAATTTGCGGCAGGCATCATGCGCGATCACGTCGAGCCGCAGCCGCAGGAACCGCGCGCGCATCAGATCGGCAAAGATCCCGGCCTGTGCCGCGATGTCGTCGATCAGCCGCGCGCGCTCCGGCCCGTCGGGCGTTCCGGCGGTGTCGCAGATCCCGGTGACGGCCTCGTGGACGGCCTCGGGGCGCAGGATCACCCGCGCGCGCGGCAGGGCCTCCGCGGGCAAGCTGTCGATCCAGTCCTGAAAGCTCGGCAGGGGCGCGCGCCGCCAGAGGGTCGCGGCCACCCCGGCCTTGTGGATCACGTCGAGATCCTCGGGCCGGTCCGCCACGCCGACGCCGACGGCGGCGCCTTGCAATATCTTGCGCGTGATGGTCATGCCGCTGCCTCCGTCCGCCGCCAGACAGGAAAGGGATCTTCGAGATCGGGCCGCACCTGCGGCCCGGTTGCAGCGGGTATCAGCGCCGCGTCCAGCCGGTCCCTGAGCGCAGGCCAGTCGATCCCCGCCCCGATGAAGACGAGCTCCTGCCGCCGGTCACCCCACGGCTCCTGCCAGTGCGCGGCGAGATAGGCGCGCGCACCATCATGATCGGGCCAGCGTTCGCGTGGCACCGCCGCCCACCACGTCCCCAATGGCGTGACGCTCGACAGCGCTCCGGCGAGCGAGAACTCTGCGACCCAGCCGGGCCGCGTGGCCAGCCAGAAATGCCCCTTGGCCCGGATCACGCCGGGCAGCGGGCCGTTGAGAAGATCGTGGATCCGTCCTGGGTCGAACGGCGCGCGAGCACGGTACACGAACGAGGCCACGCCATATTCCTCGGTCTCGGGCACATGATCGGCAAAGCCGTAAAGCTCCTTGGCCCACATCGGATGTTCGTGCGCCTTTTCGAAATCGAACAGCCCGGTATCGAGAATGGCGTCTGCCGGCACATCCGAATGGTCGGTCTCGATGATCCGCGCATCGGCGTTGAGGCTGCGGATGATCTTGCGCGCGGCATCCACCTTGCCGGGTTCCGCATCGGTGACCTTGTTCAGGATGACCACATCGGCGAATTCGATCTGGTCGGTCAGCAGATGGACGAGGGTGCGCTCGTCCTCGTTTCCCATGGTCTCGCCGCGATCGGCGAGAAAGTCGTGGCTGGCGTAGTCGTGCAGCAGGTTCACCGCATCGACCACGGTCACCATCGTGTCGAGGCGCGCCACATCCGACAGGCTGTCGCCCGCCTCGTCGCGGAAGTCGAAGGTCGCGGCGACGGGTAGCGGCTCGGAGATGCCGGTGGACTCGATCAGCAGGTAATCGAACCGCCCGTCCGCGGCCAGCTTGCGCACCTCCTGCAACAAATCGTCGCGCAGCGTGCAGCATATGCAGCCGTTAGACATCTCGACCAGCGTTTCGTCGGTCTGGCTGAGGTTCGCGCCACCCTCGTGCACGAGGTCCGCGTCTATGTTCACCTCGGACATGTCGTTGACGATGACGGCCACGCGGCGGCCCCCGCGATTGTTCAGCACGCGGTTGAGCAGCGTGGTCTTTCCAGCGCCCAGAAAGCCCGAGAGAACGGTCACGGGCAGGCGGGTGTGCTTGTAGGGCATGTCGGGGTCCTGTCTTGTCGAAATGGATGAGAGAAGCGGCGGTCCGGAGGGGCCACCTGCGGTATCTGGATCAATGCGCCATCATCTCTTCGGCAACCGCGTCGCCGCTCAGGTCGGCGGGTTAGTAGGTTGGCCAGTTGGTCACCTCCTCCAGCAGAGCCGCCCGGTCGTCGCCCCAGTAGAGGTGGAAATGTCCGGCATCCTTGGGCGCTATGGCGTGGTCGCTGAACTGGATGTACGCGGGTGCTTCGACGGCTCCGCCGGTCTTCTCGAAGATGTAGCGAACGCCCCGGTTGCCGGCCTCGTAGGTCAGCACCTCGTGGCCGTCATCGGCGTAGCGCGCCTGCTGCGACGTGTCGTCCTCGAAGAACGTGACGCTGTCGCCCTCGATCAGGATACGGTCGACCTCGGTCGCATAGCCTGTCTGGTAGTAGGCGGTGTGTTCGGCCGCGGTCTTTTCACTGTCCTCGGCCTTGTGCGCCATGACCCGGTCCAGCGTGCCATCCTGCAGCAGCGGGTAGACCGACTGCCAGTCGCCGGCCCAGTCGGAGAGATCACGGGCCTCGATCTGATCGTCGTCGAAATAGCCGTCATAGATTTTGTCGGCCTTGTGGCCGTGCGCGTGCTCTTCTGAGTGGTCGTGATCGTGGTCTGTCGCGCCGTCGCTGCCGCTTTCCGCGAAGGCCTGCGCGGAAAGGGCGAGCAGTGCACCTGCGGCGAGCATGCTGACGTGCTTCGTGAATGCCTGTTGCATGAGGATCTCCTGTGTCGAGGGTTAGAGAGCTCGAAAAGCTCTAGACTGTTATGTTATGTCATCACATATAAAATCGATCTGCAACCGTCGAACACGAGACATGCGCGTCATCCTCAGGTATTTTTCTCAAGAAAAGGCGTTGTGTGTCGCTCGGAGAGCCACAATGAGCCGTCTCCTTCCACAGGGATTTAAGCAAGTTCACGAATGTGCGCGTTTTCCTCCGTCGCGCTTCGAGAAAGCTGCGCAATGCACGAATGGCCGGTTCGATGACGCAGTAATGCAGCGTTTGACGGTGTGGCCAAGGTCGGCCCCGGGCCGTACGCGAAAGTCTTTTTGTGTCGGATCTCAGTCGGGCGTTTCCAAAGGGCTAAGCTGGTTTCGACGCGCCAGTGGCAAGAACAGCGACGCGGCAAGACCCGGCGCGGCATCGCCAAGCGTCAACGTGCCGCCCGCCGCGTCCGCGATATCGGAGGCGATGGCCAGGCCAAGGCCGGTACCCGTTTCATCGGCCCGCGCGTGACGGCGCATCAGTCGGTCGCGGTCATGTTGCGCGATACCAGCGCCGTCATCCGCGATCGTCAACTGCAGGCGGTCGTCCTGCACCCGCGCCGACATCACCACCTTGCCGCGCGCATGGCGTGCCGCGTTCTCGGCCAGCGCGCCCATCGCCTCGGCAAGGTCCGCTTCATCCAGGGCAACCGCCAGACCCTTGGGGATCGTCTGCTGCCAGTGCAGCCGCGCCCCATTGGGCGTGCGCCGCAGAACCGCGATCAGCCGCGCGGCAACATGGGCAGGATCGGCTTGGGCATCGACGGCCCGCGCCGCCGTTCGCGCCCGCGCCAGTTCGCGGTCGACCGTGCGGCGCATGGCGCGGGCGGTTTCCTCGATGCCGTCGGCGTGGTCTGCCGCGCCGATCCCGCGCAGGCGGTCCGCTTCCCCCATCAGTGCCTGCAGAGGGGTCTTCAGCCCATGCGCCAGATCGGCGGCGCGGGTCCGGGCGCGTTCGGTCTCGGCTTCCCTTGCGGCCAACAGGTCGTCGATCTCCGTCGCGACCGGGCGTAGCTCGACCGGCCAGTGGCCGCCCATGCGTTCGGCCCGCCCCTCTCGCAGGGCGGAGATCCGGGCGCCGAGACTTCGCAATGGGCTTAGGCCGACCGACAATTGCACCCAGCCCGCAGCGCTTAGCGCAAGGCCCAACAGGACGAGGTAGGGGGCAAGATCGGCCATGAAGGCGCGGCGGGCCGCGACCAGCTCGGACGCCTCCATCGCCACTGCCGCCCGCACCGGCCCGCCGCCCAGCCGCGACGGGAGCGTGATCGAGCGTTCCAGAACCAACAGGTCCGCGCCCTCAGGCCCGGCCAGCCGATGCACGTGGATGGCGCCGTCGTCCAGAACATCGGCAGGCAGGTCAAGCGCCGTGTCCCAGAGCGACCGCGATCGCTGCAGGCGACCCGCCTCCTCGATCTGCCAGTAAAGCCCGCTATAAGGCACGGAAAACCGGGGGTCGGCTGGCGGCCGGGCGAGGTCCAGCCCCTGGGGGCCCCGATCCAACCCGGCGATGACCTGGTCAAGCTGCACCGACATCTCGGCCGTGGCGCGGCGTTCGACATGCGCCCCGAACAGCTGCGCCAAACCAAGGGCGGCCAAGCCAAGCGCCAGAAGGATCGCAAGCGCGCCTGCCAGCGCAAGGCGCAGGCGCAAGCTCATGCGGCCTCCAGGAAATACCCGAAGCCACGGCGCGTTCCGATGATTCCCGGCCCCAGTTTGCGGCGCAGGCGCGCGATCACCGCTTCAAGTGCATTCGCCTCGCGCGCGTCATTATCCCCGTAGAGATGTTCCAGCAGCTCGGTCGGCGGCACGGGCCGGTCACGGTGCAGCATGAGAAAGGCCAGAAGCCGGTATTCCAGCGCCGTGACCTGCACCGGCACGCCCCGCACGGCAACGCCCATGCGGTTGGTGTCGAGGCTGAGATCCCCGGCCTCCTGCAAGGCCGCGGCGTGGCCGCCGGCGCGGCGGACCAGCGCGCGCGCCCGGGCGATCAGTTCCTCCATGCGGAATGGCTTTGGCAGGTAGTCGTCGGCGCCAGCCTCGATCCCCTCCACCCGCTCTTGCCATGTGCCGCGCGCCGTCAGCACCAGAACCGGCATTGTCCGCCCGTTCGCCCGCCAGCGCTTCAGCACGGCCAGCCCGTCAAGCGACGGAAGCCCGAGGTCGAGCACGACAAGATCGTACTCCTCGGTATCGCCCAGGAACCAGGCCTCTTCGCCGTCGCCGGTCCCCTCCACGCGGAAGCCTGCCGCGCTCAGGGCGGCGCGCAGGTCTCCGGCGATCCTGGTGTCGTCCTCCACGGCGAGCGCGCGCATGTCAGTCGTCGTCCTCCTCGCGCTCCACCTCCAGCACCGTGCCGGTCGCGGCGTCGATCTCCATCTCGTAGAGCCGGCCCTCGGGCGTGACCAGTTCCAGCTCGTAGATCCAGCGCCCGTCGTCGCGCTCGAGCTCCAGTTCGATGACGCGGCCCGGGCGCGTGGCCTCGGCCACCGCGAGGATATCGGCGAGCGGCAGGATCTCTCCGGCCTCCAGCGCGCGGCGGGCGCGGTCGTGGTCGTCACGGTCCGCGAGCGCGGGCGCGGCGATCAGCGACAGGATCAAGGCGATGCGTATCATGGGGCCAGTGTCTACCTTGGGCAACCTGACGGCAAGCTGACAGTTCGGGTCAGGGGGGCGTCAGGCGGTGTGGGGCATAAGGGGGCATCGGCGGCCACGTCGGCTGCCTTGGCAAAAGGAGACACGCCATGAAACGCACCATCCTCTTCAACGTATCGCTGGCAACGGCCGTTGGGCTCTTCGCCCTCGGCGCCAGCGCGCAGGATCAGGCCCAGGCGCAAACCCAGGAGCGCATGAGCCTCGTTCAGATCGCCACCATGCTGGAAGATCAGGGCTACACGGTTTTGGAAATCGAACTGGAACGCCGCCGCTACGATGTCGAGATGATCGACGCCAAGGGCATGCGGGTGGAGGCCTATCTCGACGCGGTCACGGGCGCCGTACTGCCCTATCGCGATGACGATGATGACCGCTACGAGCGGTACGACGATTGATGGACGACGCGTCTGAAACCCGGTTGGTCCGGGTCTGGGACCCTCTGATCCGGATCGGCCACTGGGTTCTGGTGGTGGCATTTGCCACCGCCTACCTCACCGAAGGCGAGCCACAGTGGCTCCACAGCTTCGCAGGCTATGCCATCGCGGTGACGGTCGCGCTGCGCATCCTTTGGGGCCTTGTCGGTCCGCGCCCCGCCCGGTTTTCGGATTTCCTCACCGGGCCGGGCCGTGTCTTCGCCTATCTGCGCGATCTTCTGACAGGCGGCGCGGAGCGCCATCTGGGCCACAGCCCGGCAGGCGGGGCTATGACCCTCGCGCTGCTGTTCGCGCTGGCGGTTACGGCGCTTTCGGGCATGGCCACCCTGGCCGTCGAAGAGGGTCAGGGGCCGTTGGCCGGCATCGTCACATCCGCAAGCCTACCGGCCTCGGCCGAGGAGGACGAGGACCACGATGAATACGGCGAGCATGGCGAAGGCGGCGGCGCTGAGGCGTTCGAGGAGATCCACGAGGTTGCCGCCAACGTGACCCTGCTGCTGATCGTGCTGCACGTGGCGGGCGTCGCATGGGCCAGCCGCGCCCACGGCGAAAACCTCGTCCGGGCGATGATCGACGGGCGCAAGCGAAGCGTCGAGTGAGCCTTGCGGCCGGCCCCCTCAGACGGTCCCGGCCGCAAGCGCAGCCGCTCAAGGCATGGACAAACACGTTCCCTGTCCATGTGGCCGAGTGGTAGCACACATGGATACTTGGCGTTCGTCGGATCCGTCCTGGCCAGGGTCTTTGTCTAGCCCTGGCCGCTGCGGCTGAGTGAAAACGCTGTTCGAGAGGCGAATGGCTGGCTCGGTGAAGCCGCGCTGCGGCATCGGCGCTTCCCATGAAGGGCTGCTCTGGGCCGCCTGTGAAGGCGGCCCGTCACCTTCAGATCTCGACGCTCTCAGAGATCGCCAGTGCGTCCCCCAGTTCGACGCCCAGGTAACGGACGGTGCTATCCATCTTGGTGTGCCCGAGCAGGAGTTGCACAGCCCTCAGATTGCCAGTCTTCCGATAGATCTGTGCAACCTTTGT
>NZ_JBPBBB010000049.1:0-20529 GCF_050896375.1 Roseovarius tibetensis | reverse complement strand
GCCTGCGCTTCGCCATCCGCGAAGGCGGCCGCACCGTCGGCGCCGGCGTCGTCTCCAAGATCCTCGTATAAAACCACTCAGGCCCCGGGCCGTGTCCGGGGCAGGGTTCGACGAGGGGGGCCGGGTCATCCGGCCGTCCTCCTATCAACTCCAATGCCGTGAAAGGCCTTTCAGATGCAAAGCCAGAACATTCGCATTCGGCTGAAGGCGTTTGACTATCGCGTGCTGGATTCCAGCACGCAGGAAATCGTCAACACCGCCAAACGGACCGGCGCCCATGTGCGCGGGCCGATTCCGCTGCCGAACAAGATCGAGAAATACACCGTTCTCCGCAGCCCGCACGTGAACAAGAAAGCGCGCGAGCAGTTCGAGATCCGGACGCACAAGCGTCTGCTCGATATCGTCGATCCCACGCCGCAGACGGTGGACGCGCTCATGAAGCTCGACCTCGCCGCCGGCGTGGACGTCCAGATTTCGGTTTAAGGAGGGCAAGACATGTTGCGCTCTGGTGTGATCGCGAAAAAGGTCGGCATGACCCGGCTGTTCATGGAAGACGGGCGGCAGGTGCCGGTAACCGTTCTTCAACTCGACAAGTTGCAGGTGGTGGCACAGCGCACCGCCGAGAAGGATGGCTATTCGGCCGTTCAACTGGGGGCCGGCACCGCCAAGGCCAAGCGGACCACGCAGGCGATGCGCGGGCACTTCGCTGTTGCCAAGGTGGAACCCAAGCGGAAGATCGCGGAATTCCGCGTGGCGCCCGAGAACCTGATCAAGGTCGGCGAGGAAATCACCGCCAACCACTACTTCGAGGGGCAGTTCGTTGATGTCTGCGGCACCTCGATCGGCAAGGGCTTTGCCGGTGCGATGAAGCGGCACAATTTCCGGGGTCTGGAAATGACCCACGGCGTGTCGATCAGCCACCGCAGTCACGGCTCCACCGGTCAGTGTCAGGACCCCGGCAAGGTGTTCAAGGGCAAGAAGATGGCCGGCCACATGGGCGCCGCCCGCGTGACGACGCAGAACCTGCAGGTCGTCAGGACCGATGCGGATCGCGGTCTGATCATGATCCGTGGCGCCGTGCCAGGGTCCAAGGGTGGTTGGGTGACGGTCAAGGACGCGGTGAAAAAGCCGTTCCCCGAGAATGCCATCCTGCCCGCCGCGCTGAAATCCGCCGCCGAGGAAGCCGCGAAAGCCGCCGAGGAAGCCGCCGCACAGGCCGCAGCCGAGGAAGAGGCCGAGGCCAAGCGTCTTGCCGAAGAGCAGGCCGCTGCCGAAGAAGCCGCGCTGAAAGAGGCCGAGGCCGATCTCGACGCCGAGAAGAAGGACGATGAGTGAAATGAAACTCGACGTGATCAAACTGGACGGTGGCACCGCCGGTGCGGTCGATCTGGGCGAAGACATCTTCGGGCTGGAGCCGCGCGCGGACATTCTGCACCGGGTCGTTCGCTGGCAGCGCAACAAGGCGCAGGCCGGTACGCACAAGGTCAAGACCCGCTCCGAGGTCAGCTATTCGACCAAGAAGATCTACCGCCAGAAGGGCACCGGTGGCGCACGCCACGGGGCACGCTCGGCGCCGATCTTCCGCAAGGGCGGTATCTACAAGGGGCCGACGCCGCGCAGCCATGCGCATGAGTTGCCCAAGAAGGTGCGTCAGCTTGGCCTCAAGCACGCCCTGTCCGCCAAGGCCAAGGCCGGCGAGCTGGTCGTGATCGAGGATGCGGCAAGCGATGGCAAGACCAAGACGCTTGCGCGTCAGATCAAGGATCTTGGCTGGAAACGGGCGCTGATCATCGACGGGGGCGAGGTGAATGCGGATTTCGCGAAGGCGGCCCGCAACATCGAGGGTCTCGATGTGCTTCCGTCGGTCGGCGCAAATGTCTATGACATCCTCAAGCGTGACACGCTCGTGTTGACGCGCGCGGGTGTCGAGGCCCTGGAGGCCCGTCTCGGGAAAGGTGATCTGAAATGAGCGCGAAACCTGAACATTATGATGCGATCCGCAAGCCGGTCATCACCGAGAAGGCCACCATGGCCTCGGAGCATGGCGGGGTTGTGTTCGAAGTCGCGATCGACGCCAACAAGCCTCAGATCAAGGAGGCCGTCGAGGCGCTCTTCGGGGTCAAGGTGAAGGCGGTCAACACGACGATCACCAAGGGCAAGCAAAAGCGCTTCCGGGGTCAGCCCGGCCGTCGGAACGACGTCAAGAAAGCCTACGTGACGCTGGCCGAGGGCAACACGATCGATGTGACCACCGGTCTCTGACCCGCCGCAGATCTTGCGAAAATGCTGAAAACCCCTGCCGAAAGGCGGGGGTTTTTTCGTGGTGGGCGGCGGCGCGCGCTGCCGGGCGCATGACGCCGATTTCGTGCGCTGCGCTGCGGAAACGATCTTGCGGATGCAGAATAAATGGGCAGCGCCCGGACCGCTCGCCCAAATCAAAGGCGCGTGCCCGCGCCGGTCATGCAATGCGTCGGGTTTCAATTGTTCGTCCCGCGACAGGCATGTTGGCTAAATCACAGGACACAGCGCATCACGGGGGTTGCCGCACCATCGCGCGGAAACATGACAGCACTTCGGAAAGAAGGCCCCATCCCCCTGCACGTCGTGATCCGGATAAAAATGGCTGCAAGCCTGTCCCTGCCGTTTCGGCAGACCTGACACGGGAGATATGAAACAGATGAAACCCACAACCCTGGCGGCGGGCCTTGCCGCGACGACCGCGTTTCTTGCACCGCCTGCCTTCGCACAGGACTGTCCCGTCAAGGTGGGCGTGCTGCATTCGCTGTCGGGCACGATGGCGATCTCGGAGACCACCCTCAAGGATACCATGCTGATGCTCGTCGAGCAGCAGAATGCGGATGGCGGCGTTCTGGGCTGCGAGATCGAGCCAGTGGTCGTCGATCCCGCCTCGGACTGGCCGCTGTTCGCGGAAAAGGCGCGCGAATTGCTGACCGTCAACGAGGTCGACGTGATTTTCGGGTCCTGGACGTCGGTCAGCCGCAAGTCGGTGCTGCCGGTGCTGGAGGAACTGAATGGCCTGATGTTCTACCCCGTCCAGTACGAGGGCGAGGAAAGCTCGAAGAACGTCTTCTATACCGGGGCCGCACCGAACCAGCAGGCGATCCCGGCGACGGATTATTTCCTAGAGGAGCTGGGCGTCGAAAGCTTCGCGCTGCTCGGGACCGATTACGTCTATCCCCGCACCACGAACAACATCCTGGAATCCTACCTGACGTCCAAAGGCATTGCCGGTGAGGATATCTTCGTCAACTACACGCCCTTCGGCCATTCCGACTGGGCCACGATCGTGTCGGATGTCGTGGCGCTCGGGGCTTCGGGCAAGCAGGTCGGCGTGATCTCGACGATCAACGGCGATGCCAATGTCGGCTTCTACAAGGAACTGGCCGCGCAGGGCATCGACGCGGCGGATATCCCCGTCGTGGCGTTCTCCGTCGGCGAGGAAGAGCTGTCCGGCCTCGATACAGCGCCGCTGGTCGGGCATCTCGCGGCGTGGAACTATTTCATGTCCGCCGACACGCCCGAAAACGAGGCCTTCATCGAGAACTGGCACGCCTATATCGGCGATGAGGACCGCGTGACCAACGACCCGATGGAGGCGCATTACATCGGCTTCAACATGTGGGTGAACGCGGTGACCGAGGCCGGAACGACCGATGTCGATGCGGTGCGCGAGGCGATGTGGGGCCAGACGGTGCCCAACCTGACGGGCGGCACGGCGGTCATGAACGCCAACCACCACCTGTCAAAGCCGGTGCTGATCGGCGAGGTCCGCGATGACGGCCAGTTCGACATCATCAGCCAGACCGAGGAAGTGCCCGGCGATGCGTGGACCGACCACCTGCCCGCGAGTGCCCCGCTCAAGAGCGACTGGAAGGAGCTTGGCTGCGGAATGTACAACACCGAGACAGAGACCTGCGTGCAGATGACCTCGAATTACTGAGGGCAACGCGGGCCGCGCGGGGCTGTCCCGTGCGGCCCTTTGCAGCAGGATCTGATATGCACGTTCTCATTCTTCCCGTCCGGTGTGCCGCGATGCTCGTGATCCTTGCCTGCGCCATGGTCTTGCGGCCTGACGCCGTGGCGGCGCAGGAGGATCTGCAACCGATCTTGCAAGAGCATCGCGACGCATTGGCAAGCCCGTCGCGCCGGACGATCGGTCCGGTGATCGCGGATCTTATCAACAGCGACCACCCCGGAATCACCGATTTCCTGCGCAAGTGGGAGGATCGCGAGGTGTACCTGCGCCCCGATGACGGGCAATTCTTCTACGCCGAGGAGGCGGGTGACGATCTGCGCCTCATCGATATCGACAATGGCGCGGCGGTGGATGTTGTCGGCAGCCGCGCGGTCGATCAGATCCGGCCCAATGCCGGGGTGCGCCGGGAACTGGCCGCGGCACTCGTTCCGGTCGAGCTGACCGCGCCGGACCCTGCGCGCCGGCAGGCCGCGCTCGACGCCATCATGCGCAGCGCGGATGCCAGTCAGATCGCGCCGCTCGCCGACAGTATCGACAGCGAGACCGAGCCCGAGATCAGGACCCGAAAGGCGCGGCTTCTGGCGCTTCTCAAGGCACAGTTCGGTGCGACGAAATCCGAACGCCTCGACGCGATCGCGGCGCTGGCGGGCGATACCAGCATCGAGGCGCGCGGCGTGCTCAACCAGCTGACCGCGACGCGTGACGGGGTGGCCGACACCCTGCCCGGGGATGCCAATATCGCGCGCGTGCTCGAGGTCGGGTCGGACATTACCGAGGCAGAGGCGCATAACCGCCTTGTCGCGGCGGGCCTCGCCCCGCCGCGCCGGACGGCGGCGGATCTGCGCGACGTGCTGGCGCAGCACATCGTCGATGGCCGCGTCGGCGGCGTTCCGGTGCACCGTCTGGACACGCTCGCGGGCCGGGCGGAGGCCTACGAGGCGCTCGAGGCGGCCGGCACGGTGCCGCCGCGCGCCGCACCCGACGAGGTGGCGACGGCCGTGGCGGGCCATGTCTTCTACGCCGAATACCTGCAACCCGACCCCGAGATCACGCGCGCGGCGCAGGACGCGCTCGACGCCACCGCGCGCGCACTCGGCCTCTACCAGACGGCCGACATGGTGCTCGACGGGCTCTCGCTTGCCTCGATCTTCTTTCTCGCGGCCATCGGCCTTGCCATCACCTTCGGTGTCATGGGGGTCATCAACATGGCACATGGCGAGTTCATCATGATGGGCGCCTATACCGGCTATGTCGTGCAGATCCTCGTTCCCGATTACACTGTCAGCCTTCTGATCGCGCTGCCCCTGGCCTTTGCCGTCACTTTCGGGGCGGGCGTCGCGATGGAGCGTCTGGTGATCCGCCATCTCTATACCCGGCCGCTGGAAACGCTGCTGGCCACCTTCGGCCTCTCCATCGCGCTTCAGCAGTTGGCCAAGAACATTTTCGGCACGCAGGCCCGCCCGCTGACCGCGCCCGACTGGCTGGGCGGGGCGATCACGCTCAACGACACCATCGGCATATCGACCATCCGCGTGGCGATCTTCGTTCTCGCGCTCATCTTCCTTGCCGTGCTGCTTTACATCCTGCGGCGCACGCGGCTGGGGCTCGAGGTGCGCGCTGTCACGCAGAACCCCGGCATGGCCGCCAGCATGGGGATCAACCCCGACCGGATCAACATGCTCACCTTCGGGCTCGGCTCGGGCATCGCCGGGGTCGCGGGCGTGGCCATCGGCCTCTATGCCCAAGTCACCTCCGAGATGGGCGCGAATTACATCGTGCAAAGCTTCATGACCGTGGTCGTCGGCGGTGTCGGCAATGTCTGGGGCACGCTTGCGGGCGCGTCGCTGATCGGGTTCCTGCAAAAGGGGATCGAATGGCTCAACCCCTCGAACACGCTTGCAGCGCAAACCTGGATGGTGCTCTTCGTCATCCTCTTCATCCAGTTCCGACCCAGGGGCATCGTCGCCCTCAAGGGTCGCGCGGCTGGGGACTGAGCGCATGATCGCAGCTTCTTCTTGGCTCAAATACCCTGGGGGAGCGGGGGGAGCGCGAGGGGGTGAAACCCCCTCGCCCCCGGCGACGCGCAACGCGCGGCGCAAAACCTCGCAGCACGACGGGACGCATTGACATGAAACGCAGTTTCCTCGCCGAAAAGCCATCGGTGATATGGGTCCTCGGCCTGCTGGGCCTTTTCACCCTCGGTGTCACGATCCTGGCCGACGGGGGCGGCGTGGCGGTGCTTTCGACCTCGATGGTCAAGATCCTCGGCATGACGCTCTGCCTGTGCCTGATCGCGGTGGCGATGGACGTGGTCTGGGGCTATTGCGGCATCCTCAGCCTCGGGCATTTCGCCTTCTTCGGGCTGGGCGGCTACGCCATTGGCATGTGGCTGATGTATGCGCGGACCGAGGGTCTCGTGATCGACGCGCTGGCGGACGCCCCGATCCCGCCGACACCGGGCGAGATCGACGACGCCATCGCCGCGCAGATCTTCGGCGTGGTGGGCAGCGACGCGTTGCCGGCGATCTGGGTCTTTGCGCACAGCCTGCCGCTGCAACTGCTGATGGTGGTGCTGGTGCCGGGTCTGCTGGCGCTGGTCTTCGGCTGGCTTGCCTTCCGCAGCCGCGTGACCGGGGTTTACCTGTCCATCCTCACCCAGGCGATGACGCTGGCGCTGTCGCTCTACCTTTTCCAGAACGACAGCGGGCTGCGTGGCAATAACGGGCTGTCGGGCCTGCAGAACATCCCCGGCCTGTTGCACCTGCCGCAATCCACCGTGGCGCTATGGTTCTTCTGGGCCTCGGCCGTCGCCCTTGGGTCGGGATATGTCTTCTTCGCGTGGCTCGTCTCGGACAAGTTCGGATCGGTCATCCGCGCCATCCGCGACAACGAGGCGCGGGTGCGCTTTCTCGGCTACCATGTCGAGAGCTACAAGCTGATGGTCTTTACCCTGACCGCGATGATCTCTGGCATCGCCGGGGCGCTCTATTACCCGCAGGCGGGCATCATCAACCCCGCCGAGGTCGCGCCGATCGCCTCGATCTACCTTGCCGTCTGGGTCGCCATCGGCGGGCGCGGGCGGCTCTACGGGGCGATCATCGGCGCGGCGCTGGTCAGCCTGTTGTCGAGCTGGTTCACCGGGGGCGGCGCGCCCGACATCGATCTCGGATTCTACACGATCAACTGGACCGACTGGTGGCTGGTGCTGTTGGGCCTCGGCTTCGTCGCGGTCACGCTGTTCTTTCCGCGCGGGATCGGCGGTCTCTTCGATTACCTGGTGAGGAAGCCATGACCACGCTGCTCGAGGTGTCCGGCGTTTCCGTCAGCTTCGACGGCTTCCGCGCGATCAACAACCTGTCGATCGCCATCGCCGAACCGGAGCTGCGGGCAGTGATCGGTCCCAACGGCGCGGGCAAGACGACCTTCATGGACATCGTCACCGGCAAGACCCGGCCCGATGAAGGCCGCGTGATCTGGGGCGAGACATCGCTGTCGCTGCTCGGCATGAGCGAAAGCGCCATCGCCCGTGCCGGGATCGGGCGCAAGTTCCAGAAACCCACCGTGTTCGAGCACCAGACGGTGCACGAGAATCTCGCCATGGCCCTCAAGGATGATCGCGGGCCGCTGGACGTGCTGATGTCGCGCCCGTCGCGCGAGAGCGTCGCGCGCGTCGCCGAGCTTGCCGCGGAGATCGGGCTGTCACCCGACTTGCCGCGCCGCGCCGGTGAACTCAGCCACGGGCAGAAGCAATGGCTCGAGATCGGGATGCTGCTGGCGCAGGACCCGCGCCTGCTGCTCGTGGACGAACCCGCCGCTGGCATGACCCCGGCAGAGCGCGAACACACCACCGACCTGCTCAAGCGCGCGGCGCGGACCCGCGCCGTGGTGGTGATCGAGCACGACATGGAGTTCGTGCGCAGGCTCGACTGCCGGGTGACCGTGCTCCACGAGGGGGCGGTCCTTGCCGAGGGCAGCCTCGATCATGTCACGCAAAACCGCGAGGTGATCGATGTCTATCTCGGGAGATGAGCCATGCTGAACGTCGCGGACCTGACCCTGCACTACGGCGCCTCGCAGATCCTGCACGGGGTCAGCCTTACCGCGCGACCCGGCGCCGTGACGGCGGTGATGGGCACCAACGGCGTGGGCAAGACCAGCTTGCTCAAGGCCATCGCGGGGCGCCACCCCTACACGGACGGGCGGATCAGCCTCGACGGGGCCGTGCTCGACCACCTGAACGCGGCGCAGGCGGCACAGGCCGGGATCGCCTATGTCCCGCAAGGACGCGAGATCTTTCCGCTGCTGACCGTGACCGAGAACCTCGAAACCGGCTTTGCCTGCCTGCCGAAAGGGGCGCGCACGATTCCCGACCGGATCTACGACCTGTTCCCCGTGCTTGCCGAGATGCAGGGCCGGCGCGGCGGCGACCTGTCGGGCGGTCAGCAACAGCAGCTCGCCATCGCCCGCGCGCTGATCGCGCGGCCGCGCGTGCTGCTTCTGGACGAGCCGACCGAGGGGATTCAGCCCAACATCATCACACAGATCGGCGAGGTGATCCGCGTCCTGCGCGATGAGGGCGAGATCGCCATCGTGCTGGTCGAGCAGTTCTTCGACTTCGCCCATGATCTCGCCGACAGGTTCGTGGTCCTCAACCGCGGCGAGGTGCGCCTGTCAGAGCCTGCGGCGACGGTCGAACGGGACAGGTTGTTGCGCGAAGTGTCTATTTGATGGGCGGCCTGCTGGAAATAAGGGCAGGCTCGCGCGTTCCGCAGCGTGCGCCTGCCCCAAGGCAGGCGACAGGGCTGGCTGTCCGGCGCGGCGGCGATACGCTTGGGTCCATAGTGATGTGAGATCCGCAGATGGATGCCTGCCCCGCCCCGCCCCTGACGCATGAATGCAGCCATGGCGCCGCGCATGTCACGCTACTGCCGGGACCGGATGGCGGGCGGCTCGACCGGCTGCATCAGCAGGGATCGGCCAAGGCGTTCCTGCATCCCGGCGCTTCGGGCCCCGAGATCGTTCTGCTGAATACCTCGGGCGGGCTGACCGGAGGTGACCGCCTGTCCTACCGGATCGACCTTGCCGAGGGGGGCCGCGCGACCGGCACCACACAGACCGCCGAGCGCGCCTATCGCAGCGCGCATGGCCCCGCGCAGGTCACGGTGCATCACCGGCTGGGGGCGGGCGCGCATCTTGATTGGCTGCCGCAGGAGACGATCCTTTTCGATCAAAGCCATCTGGCGCGCAAGACGGTGATCGATCTTGCGCCGGATGCGTCCTGCATGATGCTGGAATCCGTCGTGCTGGGCCGTGCCGCCATGGGCGAGACGGTCCGCCGCGTCACGCTGCGCGACAGTCGCCGCATCACCCGCGCCGGGCGTCCCGTCCTGGTCGAGCCGCTGCACCTGGCCACCGACGCGCTGACCGCCGGCGCGGGCGTGCTGGACGGCGCGCGGGCCTTCGCCACGCTGGCGCTGGTGGCGCAAGGGGCCGAGGACGCGGTGACCCGCGTGCGCGTGGAACTGGACGAGCCGGGCGTGACGGGGGCCGCGTCGGGGTTCGACGGCAAGCTGGTGATCCGCCTGATGGCCGGCGACGGCTGGCCGCTGCGCCGGCAGATCATGCGGCTGGTGCGGGTGCTGCGGCCCGGCCCGCTGCCCCGCGTCTGGCAATGCTAGGAGACATGCGATGAACCTGAATCCCCGCGAAAAGGACAAGCTGCTGATTTCGGTCGCCGCGATGGTGGCGCGCGGGCGGCTGGGGCGCGGTGTCAAGCTCAACCACCCCGAGGCGGTCGCGCTGATCACCGATTTCGTGGTCGAGGGCGCGCGCGAGGGACGTTCTGTCGCCGACCTGATGGAGGCCGGCGCACATGTCGTCACCGCCGAGCAATGCATGGACGGTATCCCGCAGATGATCCCCTCGGTACAGGTCGAGGCGACCTTTCCCGACGGCACCAAGCTGGTGACCGTCCATGATCCCATCCGCTGAAACAGGAGCGTTCCCATGCGATATGTCCTTCCCGTCCTGCTGGTGCCAACGCTGGCCGAGGCCCATGCCGGCCCGCATATGCACCCGCACGGTATAGATGCGATGTGGCTTGTCATCGTGGGTCTGCTGGCCCTTGCCGGCGGCTATCTCATCGGACGGGGTCGCAAATGATCCCTGGAGAGCTTTTCCCGGCGGAGGGTGAGATCACCCTGAACGCGGGCGCGCAGGTCACTGTGCTGGAGGTCGCCAATACCGGCGACCGGCCTGTGCAGGTAGGCAGTCA
The DNA here is from genome assembly GCF_050896375.1 of Roseovarius tibetensis. NCBI lineage: Bacteria > Pseudomonadati > Pseudomonadota > Alphaproteobacteria > Rhodobacterales > Roseobacteraceae > Roseovarius > Roseovarius tibetensis. The sequence goes on along the minus strand of NZ_JBPBBB010000049.1, from coordinate 10,258 downwards.
TTATCACTTTGCCGAGGCCAATAGCGGGCTGTCCTTTGACCGGGCCGCGGCACGCGGCCAACGCCTCGACATCCCAGCCGGCACCGCCGTGCGCTTCGAACCGGGCCAGACTCGCGAGGTTCGGCTGATTCCATACGCGGGCGCACGGCGCGTGTTCGGGTTCAACGGGCAGGTGATGGGGGATTTGTGATGTGCGGGTTTGATTCAATGTGCCTTTTGCCCGGAACCGAGGCGCGAAGCGCCGCCGGGCAGCGCCCGACCGCCCCCCGGGCGGGCGCTTTCTCGGTATCTGTACATGGAACTGCCCTTGGATGTGGCTGCACCATAAAGTGCCCGGTCTCGACCGTCGCAGCGCCCCCCCGCGGTCGGGCGCTGCCCGGCGGCGCGGGCAACGTCATCGGAGTCTGACATATGCCCCAGTCCATCCCCCGCGCCGATTACGCCGGCATGTACGGCCCCACCACCGGCGACCGTGTGCGGCTGGCCGATACCGACCTCGTCATCGAGGTCGAGCGTGATTTCACCACATACGGCGAAGAGGTGAAGTTCGGCGGCGGCAAGGTGATCCGCGACGGCATGGGGCAAAGCCAGGTTACCCGCGCCGAGGGCGCGATGGACACGGTCATCACCAACGCGCTGATCGTGGACCATCAAGGCATCGTCAAGGCGGATATTGGCCTGCGCGACGGGCGGATCGCCGCCATCGGCAAGGCGGGCAATCCCGACACGCAGGACGGCGTCGATATCGTCATTGGCCCGGGGACCGAAGTCATCGCCGCCGAGGGCCGCATCCTGACGCCCGGCGGGTTCGACGCGCATATCCATTTCATCTGCCCCCAGCAGATCGACGATGCGCTGCATTCCGGCATCACCACGATGCTTGGCGGCGGGACAGGCCCCGCACACGGCACGCTGGCGACGACCTGCACGCCGGGGGCGTGGCACATCGGGCGGATGCTGCAGGCCGCCGACGCGCTGCCGATGAACCTTGCCTTTGCCGGCAAGGGCAATGCCAGCCTGCCCGGCGCGCTGGTCGAGCAGGTGCAGGCCGGGGCCTGCGCGCTCAAGCTGCACGAGGATTGGGGCACCACGCCGGCGGCCATCGACAACTGCCTGAGCGTGGCCGACGACATGGATGTGCAGGTGATGATCCACACCGACACCCTGAACGAGAGCGGCTTCGTGGAAAACACGCTGGCCGCCTTCAAGGGCCGCACGATCCATGCCTACCACACCGAGGGCGCGGGCGGCGGTCATGCGCCCGACATCATGAAGGTGGTCGGGTCGCAGAACGTGCTGCCCTCGTCGACCAACCCGACGATGCCCTACACCGTCAACACGATCGAGGAACATCTCGACATGCTGATGGTGTGTCATCACCTCGACAAGGCGATCCCCGAGGATGTGGCCTTTGCCGAGAGCCGCATCCGGCGCGAGACCATCGCCGCAGAGGATATCCTGCACGACATGGGCGCGTTCTCGGTCATGGCCTCTGACAGCCAGGCGATGGGCCGCGTGGGCGAGGTGATCATCCGCACTTGGCAAACCGCCGACAAGATGCGCAAACAGCGCGGGCGGCTGGCCGACGAGACCGGCGACAACGACAATATCCGCGTCAAACGCTACATCGCGAAATACACCACCAATCCGGCCATAGTCCACGGGATGGCTGCGCATATCGGCAGCATCGAGGTGGGCAAACGCGCCGATCTGGTGCTGTGGACCCCGGCCTTTTTCGGGGCAAAACCGGACATTGTACTGATGGGCGGCTCGATCGTGCTGGCGCAGATGGGCGATCCCAATGGCTCTATCCCCGCGCAGCCGGTGCATTCGCGGCCCATGTTCGGGGCGTTCGGACGGGCGCTGAAGCGATCCTCGGTCTCGTTCGTCAGTGCCGCGGCGCAGGCCGACGGGATCGGCGCCGCGCTCGGGCTGGCCAAGGACACTGTGGCGGTTGCGGGCACGCGGGGCATCGGCAAGCGGGACATGATCCACAACGACCTGACGCCGCAGGTCGAGGTCGATCCCGAGACCTACGAGGTGCGCGCGGATGGCGTGTTGTTGACCTGCGAACCGGCGGCCGAGTTGCCGATGGCGCAACGCTATTTCCTGTTCTGAGGCGATATAATGACCGACCTGCCGACCGCCCGTCACCTTCTGTCCGGTGCACCGGAAGACATCGCCGATACCGTCGCGCTCGACTACGACGCGCGGCTGATGCGGCGCAAGCGACTTGTGGGGCAGGGGGGGCTCGCCTTTCTGGTCGATCTTGCCGAGGTCACGAACCTCGACGATCACTGGGGGTTCGTGCTGGATGATGGCCGCGCGGTGGCGGTCGTGGCCGCGCCCGAGGATCTGGTCGAGGTGCGCGGCGACCTGCCGCGTCTGGCGTGGCATATCGGCAACCGGCATACCCCGTGCGAGATGGGCGCCGATCATCTGGCGATCCGCCGCGATCACGTGATCGAGGCGATGCTGGCGCATATCGGCGCGGACCTGACCCCGGTGACCGGGCCGTTCCGACCCGAGGGCGGTGCCTATGGCAAGGGCCGGACGATGGGCCACGATCATGGTGGGCATGACCACGGCCATGCCCATCACAGTCCCGCGTGATGCTGAGTATCGCACATCTGACGCTGGTCCAGTGGCTGTCACCCGCGTTTCCGACCGGTGCGTTCGCCTATTCGCACGGGCTGGAAACCGAAATCGCGGCGGGCACGGTGCGGGATGCCGATAGCCTCGGGATCTGGCTGGGCAATATCCTGCGTTTCGGCGCGGGCTGGCAGGATGCGGTGCTGCTGGCGCATGCGCTGGACGGCGATCGCGACGCGGTGGACGATCTGGCGCGGGCGCTGGCCCCGTGCGCGGAACGCCTGCGGGAAAGCCTCGATCAGGGCACGGCATTGGCGCGGACCATTTCGGGGATCACCGGGCAGGCGCTGCCGCCCCGGATGTTGCCGGTGGCCGTGGGTGAGGCCGCCTCAGCCCTCGATCTGCCGCAAGAGGATGTGCTGGCGCTGTACCTGCAGGGCTTTGCAGGCAATCTCGTGACGATCGCGATCCGCCATGTGCCGCTTGGCCAGACAGAGGGGCAGGTGGTGCTGAGCCGGCTGATACCGATGATCGAGGATGTGGCGGCGCGGGCCGCCTGTGCCGCGCTCGACGATATCGGCACATGCGCGCTTGCCGGCGACCTCGCGGCGCTGCAGCATGAAACCCAAGAGGTGAGGATTTTTCGCACATGAGTATGCACCGCATGAACGGCCCGCTACGCGTCGGGATCGGCGGCCCGGTGGGCGCCGGCAAGACCACGCTGACCGAAGGGCTGGCGCGGGCATTGGCCGTGCGCTGTTCCATGGCGGTGATCACAAACGATATCTACACGCGCGAGGATGCAGACCACCTGATGCGCGCGCAGGTGCTGCCCGGTGACCGCATTCGCGGGGTCGAGACGGGCGGCTGTCCGCATACCGCGATCCGCGAGGATGCCTCGATCAACCTTGCCGCCGTGACCGATCTCAACACAGCCTTCCCGGATCTCGACCTCTTGCTGATCGAATCGGGAGGTGACAACCTTGCCGCGACCTTCAGCCCGGAACTGGCGGACCTGACGATCTACGTGATCGACACCGCCGCCGGGCAGGACATCCCGCGCAAACGCGGGCCGGGGCTGACGAAATCCGACCTGCTGGTGGTCAACAAGACCGACCTCGCGCCGCATGTGGGCGTCGATCTTGTGCAACTCGAGGCCGACACGGCCCGCGCGCGCGGGGCGCGACCCTATGTGCTGGCGCAATTGCGCAGTGGTATGGGCCTTGAGCAGGTGATCGGGTTCATCGAAGAGGCGGGCGGTCTGCGGCTGGCCGCGCCCGACGCGGCACCGGCGGTCGCCGGGCAGAAGTGAGCGTGGGTGCGGCGTTACAGCCAGTCGTCGCGCCGGGTGCCCACGGCTTCGGCCACGCTGGAAAACCCGTTGTGCTGCAACAGCGCGTCGAGGCCGTGCGCGATCTCGGCCACCAGCGACAGACCGTCATAGACCAGCGCCGAGTAGAGCTGCACAGCGGTGGCGCCGGCGCGGATCTTGGCATAGGCATCGGCGGCCGAGGCGACACCCCCCACGCCGATCAGCGGCATCTCGCCGCCCGTCAACTGCGACAGTCGCGCCAGAATCCGTGTCGATGTCTCGAACAGCGGCCGGCCCGACAGCCCGCCGGCCTGATTCCGCGCAGGGCTGCGCAGCCCGTCGCGGTCGAGGGTCGTGTTGGTGGCGATGATCCCGTCGATCTGTGCCTTGCGCGCGACCTCGGCGATCTCCGACAATTCGCCGTCGCCGAGATCCGGGGCGATCTTCAGGAAGATCGGGATCGGCGTGGGCAGCCAATCGCGCGCCTCGATCACGCCCTTGAGCAGCGCCGCAAGCGCCTCGGCGCCCTGAAGGTCGCGCAGGTTCTCGGTGTTGGGGCTAGAGACGTTGACCGTGGCAAAATCGAGGTATGGCCCGCAACAGGCCAGAACGCGGGCGAAATCCTCGGCCCGGTCCGGGCTGTCCTTGTTCGCCCCCAGGTTCAGGCCGATCACCGCATTGCGCGGCCGCTGTGCAAGGCGTGCGACGGCGGCCTCCATGCCCCGGTTGTTGAAGCCGAAGCGGTTGATGACACCGCGATCCTCTGGCAGGCGGAACAGCCGCGGGCGCGGGTTGCCGGGCTGGGGACGCGGGGTGATCGCCCCGGCCTCCAGAAATCCGAACCCGGCGCGGGACAGCGGTGTCAGCGCCTCGGCGTTCTTGTCGAACCCGGCAGCCAGACCCACAGGGTTGGGCAGCGTCATGCCCGCCAGATGCGTCGCCAGGCGCGGGGACGTGATCGGCCCCGGCCCGGGCACCAGCCCGAGCCGCAGGGCGCGCAGCGCGAGACCATGCGCGGTTTCGGGATCGAACCGGCGCAAAAGACCGAGGCCCGCGCGTTCCAGCGGTGTCATGCGAGGTCCGCGGGCAGCTGGTGTACGCCGTCCGTCAGCGGCAAGGGCACCGTCCAGACCACGTCCGACATCCGCAGATCACGGTACAGATGCGGGAAACGCGCGCCGCCGCGCGAGGCTTCCCACCGCAGCGCGTCACCAAGGCGGTCGGCCTCGACGGCCAGCAGCACCAAGCCGTCCTCGCCCGCGAAATGCTTGGCCGCGGTTCCGGCGGTCTGGTCGGCGGTCGACAGATGCACGAAGCCATCGGCGATATCGACAGCCGCGCCCCAGGTCGTGCCCTGCGCGCGCAGATCGGCCCATTCATGGGCGCGGAAAATCTTGTAGATCAACATGCACGGGTGATGCCGTGCCCGGACGGTCCCGTCAAGCGATGCTTGAGGCGGGGGGCTGGATCGGCTAGCAAGGCGGTCCATCACACGAGAGGGCAGGCATGGCGTTCACCATCGCAATCGACGGGCCGGCAGCGGCGGGCAAGGGCACCATCGGGCGGGCGCTGGCCGCGCATTTCGGCTTTGCGCATCTCGATACCGGGCTGCTTTATCGTGCGACGGGGCGGCGGATGTTGTCGGGGCTTGATGCCGTCGAGGCGGCGCAGAGCCTGCAATCGGACGATCTGCACGCGGACGACCTGCGCACACCGGATGTCAGCCAGGCGGCCAGCCACGTGGCGGCGATCCCCGAGGTGCGGCAGGCGCTGCTGGATTTTCAGCGCGCCTTCGCCCGCCGGGCCGGGGGCGCGGTGCTGGACGGGCGCGATATCGGGACGGTGATCTGCCCCGATGCGGACGTGAAGCTGTTCGTCACCGCGTCGGACGCCGAACGCGCCCGGCGGCGTCACAAGGAAATGATCGAGAGCGGTCACGATGTGACCCGCGACATGGTCATGGCGGACCTGCGCCAACGCGACGCCCGTGACAGCGCCCGCGCAGAGGCCCCGCTGAAACCCGCCAAGGATGCGCACAGGCTGGATACCTCTGAAATGACGATCGCCGAGGCGGTGGCAAAGGCCGTCGCGATCGTGGATGCGGCCCGCGGCTGAGCCGACGCTTGGCAAGGTTCCGCGCATCCGCTTGCGCATGTTCGGCGGCAAATCCACGTTGCAGGTGGGATGCGGCAGATCGGTCGTGTCCCGGACCCAATTCGAACGGAGGCGTCATGCTGACCAATACCACACTCAAGGCCACCACAACCGCCATCGCCCTTGCGCTTACCGCCGCACCGATGGTTGCCGTCACGGCCCACGGCCCAGGGCGCAGCAGCCCAGAGCGCAGACAGCTATTCGGCAGAGGAGCTGGACATCTTCACGGACGCCCTTCTGGAAGTGGCCCAGGTGCGCCAGAAATATACGCCGATGCTGCAAAATGCCGAGAACGAGGATGAGCAGGCATCGATTGTGGAAGAAGCCAATGCGGAGATCACGCAGGTGATCGATGACACCGACGGAATGACGCTGGACCGGTATACCGAGATCGCGCAAGCCGCGAACGAGGATCAGGAACTGAACCAGCGGATCATCAAGCGCGTTCAGTCGATGGAAGACGGCACGCAATGACATGCGTGGTCGGGATCGCAAGCGCGTGATCCCGACCTCCGCCGCGACGCGCCTGCCCGGATACGGCCCCTGCCAGGGGTGCGCCCGGAATCGACCGTGACACGGCCGGGCAGCCTTGATTTATGCCGCAGCGCCCGGTATTGTCCGCTCGTCAACGAGATGGACCGCGTTACAAAGTCAAGAGATCGAGCAGGGTCGGCATCACCGGCCCTCTTTGCTTTGTGAGCCATCTGACCAACGAAACCCTCGAAGACCGGCGGACACAACCGCGCGGCCGGAAAAATGCACGTGTAAAGGAAACAGACACCACATGTCTCAAAACGCATCCATGGAGGAATTCGAAGCCCTCCTGAACGAAAGCTTCGAAATGGACACCCCCGACGAGGGCACTGTCGTCAAGGGCAAGGTGATCGCCGTCGAGGCGGGCCAGGCCATCATCGATGTCGGCTACAAGATGGAAGGCCGCGTCGATCTCAAGGAATTCGCAAATCCCGGCGAGCAGCCCGACATCTCTGTCGGCGACGAGGTCGAGGTGTTTCTGCGCTCGGCCGAGAATGCCAAGGGCGAGGCTGTCATCAGCCGCGAGATGGCCCGCCGCGAAGAGGCATGGGACCGTCTTGAAAAGGCGTATGCCGACGAAGAGCGTGTCGAAGGTGCGATCTTCGGTCGCGTCAAGGGTGGCTTTACCGTCGATCTCGGCGGGGCCGTGGCCTTCCTGCCCGGCAGCCAGGTCGACGTGCGCCCGGTGCGCGACGCCGGTCCGCTGATGGGCCTCAAGCAGCCCTTCCAGATCCTCAAGATGGACCGCCGCCGCGGCAATATCGTCGTGTCGCGCCGTGCCATTCTGGAAGAAAGCCGCGCCGAACAGCGTGCCGAGGTCATCGCGAACCTCACCGAAGGGCAGAATGTCGATGGTGTCGTCAAGAACATCACCGAATACGGTGCCTTCGTGGATCTGGGCGGTGTCGACGGCCTGCTGCACGTCACCGACATGGCGTGGCGCCGGGTCAACCACCCCTCCGAGATCCTGTCGATCGGCGAGACCGTCAAGGTTCAGGTCATCAAGATCAACAAGGAAACCCACCGCATCAGCCTCGGCATGAAGCAGCTGCAGGAGGATCCGTGGGATCTGGTCGGCGCGAAGTATCCGCTGGGATCGACGCATACCGGCCGTGTCACCAACATCACCGATTACGGCGCCTTCGTGGAGCTGGAGCCGGGGGTCGAGGGTCTCGTGCACGTCTCGGAAATGTCCTGGACCAAGAAGAACGTGCATCCCGGCAAGATCGTTTCGACCTCTCAGGAAGTCGAGGTCATGGTGCTCGAAATCGATCCGGCCAAGCGCCGCGTAAGCCTCGGGCTCAAGCAGACCATGCGCAATCCGTGGGAGGTTTTCGCCGAAAACAATCCTCCGGGCAGCGAGGTCGAGGGCGAGGTGAAGAACATCACCGAGTTCGGCCTGTTCATCGGCATGGAAGGCGATATCGACGGCATGGTTCACCTTTCGGACCTGAGCTGGGACGAGCGTGGCGAGGACGCGATCCAGAGCTACAAGAAGGGCGATGTCGTTCAGGCCGTCGTGTCCGAAGTCGATGTCGAGAAAGAGCGTATTTCGCTGTCGATCAAGGCGCTTGGCGGTGACAAGTTCGCCGAGGCCGTGGGTGGCGTGAAGCGTGGTTCTGTCATCACGGTCGAGGTGACGTCGATCGAGGATGGCGGCATCGAGGTGGAGTATGAGGGCATGAAATCCTTCATCCGCCGCTCGGATCTCAGCCGCGACCGCTCGGAGCAGCGCCCGGAACGGTTCTCGGTCGGCGACAAGATTGACGCCCGTGTGACCAACGTGGACGCCAAGACCCGGCGGCTTGGCCTTTCGATCAAGGCCCGCGAGATCGCCGAAGAGAAGGAAGCGGTGGAGCAGTTCGGATCGTCCGATTCCGGTGCGTCGCTGGGTGACATCCTCGGCGCCGCGCTGAAAGGCGACAAGGACGACAAGTAAACGTTCGACGCCCATGGCGTGACACAGGCGGCCCCGTCGGAATGGCGGGGCCGTTTTCTGTTCGGCAAAGCCTTCCGAAAGCAGCGTGATCAAGACGGTTCTTGGACCCACGCATGCGACCAGTCGCAGGATGCACGGCGCCTGCCGCGATGCCGCGTGCCATCAAACAGGTTGGGGTATGAAACGTCATCCAAGACGCCCCCCGGTTCCTGACACGCGTGTACCGATGCCCTCGTATGAATGATGCCAGGCGGACGCGCCGCTGAAGCGGTGGTCTTTGACGAGGTCCTAAGGGGGCGCCGGCGGCGGGACGGGCAGAAGAGCTTTCTTACCGTGGACGTGTATCGTGAGGTGACGCTGGCTTGTGTCGAGGGGCACCTCTCCGGACACCGGAGACCCCCGTGTTCGGACTGCGGTTACCCGGTCGCCTCTGCACTTGCAGCGGCCGGGGTGGGCGCCCGCTGTTTGAGTTCGCGAAACTTCGACGACAGACCGTCAAGCTTTGCATCCCAGGCAGGATCCGGGTCCTGTCCCTCGATCGTGCGAAAGTAGACCTGCATCATGCAGGTCACGGCGAAGGGTTCGAGCAAGGCCACCTTGACGCTCCAGGCGAACAGCACCGCAAAAACCATCGCGCCCGCCGACCAGGCGCCGGGGATGAGGTAGACGGCAAGGCCCGCCGGCGCCAGCATCACGAGGAACACGACGAAGGACAGGCCGTAGACAAGCAGCGCCAGCCATGCCGCGTTCTTGAGCATCACCTTGTAATTCTGTCCGTAAAGAACCAGCCCGGTTCGCGCCGACTGCCATGCATCGGTCGAGCGGGCTCTCATGGCGTTGGCAAGGATCACCTCGTCGATGAACCCGACAGCGACCCTGAGAAACGCGTGGATGATGGTGACGACCTGCCGCGCGCCGGGGATCGGCAGAAGGGTCATCATGCCGCGAACCAGACCTGTAATCGCGCGGAGCACCCCCTTGATTAGCTGATCCACGGCGAACAGGGCGCTGGTCTGGCCAAAGCGCTCCGTCACCTCGCCGCGTGCATGAGAGATCTGCGACCGCCCCTCGGGCAATGTCTTGCCGTCCAGAAGTTCGACAAGCACCGCGATGTGGCCGGCCTTGACCACGTAAAGCAGGTATTCGCGCATCAGATACATAACGGCTGCGACAATGCCGAAACCCGCCACGCCGCCCCAGAGGGTGGCGCTGGTCCGAAACCCCTCGTCACCAAAGCCGCCGATTCCCCACCCGACACCGGCACCGACCCCGGTCATCAGGACGTACGCGACCGCGACACCGAAATACACGGCCATGCGAAACACGATGAATGGCCAAGTATGCGCCATCAGCCCGAATGCCTGCCGTGCAGAGAAGTCCCACATATGCCATACCCGCCTGGATCAAGGTCCGTTCCGCGCAGACGCCATGAACGACCTGCCACTTTCAATGCTTGCAGAAAAACCGCAGGTTGAGCAAGCGTTGCGTGTGGACCAGTCACACGGCTATCGAGAATGACGGGGTCGCCAGTATGCGCGACATCTTGTCAGAACACCGCCATTGCGATCCGGCAACGGCACTGCCTGCGGTATCAAGACGGGCCCCGCGTTCCAGCGCGGCGTCTTCTGCCGGAACCTCGGTGGGCTGCAAGTGAATCGCCCCGGATTTACCGGAGACCTATAGCTTCATTTCACGCGACCATATCGAGCACGTCGCGCTGTGCATAG
>NZ_JBPBBB010000048.1:0-20634 GCF_050896375.1 Roseovarius tibetensis | reverse complement strand
TGAGCTGCCCGATGGCTCCGCGCCCGCGCCCATTGCTCACGCCGCCGAATGATGGCACACAAAAGGAGAACAGGCTCTACTTGCGAATGGCCCTGATAAAAGGGGCAGGTCATTTTGCCGACGCCTTCTCCGAAATGGGTTTGCGGCCATACCTTTGCGGGCCGGAGGAGGGGTTGGATATCGACAACATCCAGTCAATCAATTTTTGACATTCCGATCAGACGCCGTTGACCGAAAAAACATTGTCTTTGGTGCAAGACGCCCCTTGTCTCGGTCAGAAAAGACCTTTAGCGAAACATCGTTCGGAGAGGTGCCGGAGTGGTCGAACGGGGCGGTCTCGAAAACCGCTGACCCTTTACGGGGTCCCAGGGTTCGAATCCCTGTCTCTCCGCCAAATCTAAGCGCTGAAGAATTTAAAATATACATATAAAACAGATAGTTACTGGGTTGGCTTGACAAGGAGGCTATCGAAACGGCTTGTTTCGCACCCCATTTCGCTACACATACTGCTACGCACGACGACGTAGGAGGTGGACGTGAGTATTCATCAGCGCGGAAAGGTGTACTGGCTCAAACGACGGGTTCCCGCACGGTATTCAGATATCGAAACGCGCAAGGAGGTCTGGCGCAGCCTCAAGACCGACTCGCTCGGCGTCGCGAAGCAGAAGGCCGAGGCGGTCTGGGGAGAGCTGGTCGAAGGCTGGGAAGCCCGGCTCGCGGGGCGCTCCCATGAGGCAGAGGAGCGGTTCGCCGCAGCGCGGGACCTGGCCGCAGCGCGGGGGGTGCGGTTTCTGTCGGCGCGCGCGGTGGCAGAGCTGCCTATCGCGCAGGTCCTGGAGCGGATCGAGTCCGTGGCCCCGGCCGGCGCGCCGGAGGAGCCCGACCGCATCGAGGCCGCCGCGCTCCTTGGCGGTGCTGGCGAGGCGCCGCCGATCACTGTCAGCCGGGCGCTGGAACTTTACTGGGACATGACCCGGGACCAGGTCCTTGACAAATCCGATGATCAGGTGCGGCGCTGGAAAAACCCGCGAAAAAAAGCGATCCGGAATTTTATCAATGTCGTGGGCAACAAGCCCATCGCCGCGATCACCGCAGACGATATGGGCGATTTCCGGAACGCGTGGCTGGAGCGGATCGAGGCCGAGGGGTTGACGCCGAACAGCGGCAACAAGGACCTGACTCATCTCGGCGCGGTCCTGAAGACGGTCAATGACCGCAAGCGGCTCGGGATCGACCTGCCGCTGTCCGGCTTCAACTTCAAACAGGGCGACAGCGCGCCGAGGCCCCCCTTCAGCGACAACTGGATCCGGGAGCGTCTGCTCGCGCCCGGGGCCCTCGACGGGCTGAACCCCGAGGCGCGGGCGATCATGCTCGGTATGGTCAATACCGGATATCGCCCCGGAGAGGCTGCGGGGCTGATGCCGGAGGATATCTTGCTGGATAGCGATGTGCCACACATCCGCATCCGGGCCAACGCCGCGCGGGCGATCAAGACCGGTCCGTCGCGGCGCGACCTGCCGCTGCTCGGCGTGAGCCTCGCGGCGTTCAAGGACTTTCCGGAAGGTTTCCCGCGCTACCGGAAGAATTCGGCCGGGCTGTCCGCAACGATCAACAAGTATCTCCGCGAGAACGGCCTGGCCGAGACGGATCGACACACGCTCTACAGCTTGCGGCACTCTTTCGAGGACCGCCTCCTGCGTGCCCGAGTCGATGAACGCGTGCGGCGCGACATTCTGGGCCATGCGCTCGGGCGTGAACGTTATGGCGAGGGCGGCGGGCCGGACTTCTTGGTAGGCGAGATTCAGCGCGCCGCGTTGTGACTGCGCGCCCCACGCGCGATCTTGCGGGCGCGGTCCAGGGTGCTGGCGGTCCTGCGGGCCTCTTTCAGCTCCGCCTCGAGCCGCTGGAAGATGGGCAGGTAGACCTCGTCGTCTATCACCAGCGCCGCGACGGTTTCGAGGGCCCGTTCCAGACGCGCGACGGTGACCTTGCCTTCACCCACAGTGCCACGGGTGCAAGGCCGGGGCCATGCGCTCTTGTGGGGCTGCGGGGCGCCGTTGGGCAAGACAAGTCTCTTTCGTTCGCGCAAGCGCGTTTCTTGAAACGGCTCGCGCTGATCGGCGAGCCCGGGGACCAGATGTATGGGGCGCATGGGGACGCCCCGTGCGTCTTCATTAACATGCCGGACCGCGCATAACGCGCTGAAATCAGTCCGGAGTTTCGTATTTTTGTGGATAACTCGTCTGCCGGGCATGTCCGGAAAAGCCGTAACGGGGCGATCATGGAAGGCCGGGATGACTGACCGGGGCTCGGGGATGATCCTGTCTTGGCGCGCAGATACGGGCCGAGTGTTACCTGCGCGCCCGCGCCTGACGGCGCGGTTTCATAAAAAAGAGGGATGGGGAGGAGAGCGCAGGACCCGGGCTCCAAGAAGGTCGCAAGAGCTGAACGCGGACTGATCAGGGGAGCGTCGTGGGCTCAGCAGAGCAAGAACCGTCAATGGAGTCAACCGGACAGGGCCTGTCAAGGGTATGGTCGCATTAGAGCCGTCTGTCCGGAGAACGGAAAGACCTGAGAAGCGTGACGTCACAAGGCGCAGGTTCGGCTATTCCTCAGCCACATCAGCCGCGGCGAGACCTTTTTCGATCAGATCACGGATGGCCTCGCTCTCCGAGCTTAACCGATGCCCGAAGCGGTAATCGGATATCCGCTCGGCCATGTCTTCGGACATTCCGATCAGCTTCTTCACGGGATATGCGGGTTTTCTGCTCATGCGCTATATATAATATATCATTCCGTAATTGACAATAGAGAGGAAATTGTTATATACGATATGTGCGGAACAAGGAGGTGCTACCAACACCTCCCCGCTCCTGACCACGCCATCTGAATGGAGATGACCATGGCTACTTTTTCGACTACCACGCCCGGGGGCGTGCTGAAAGGCGCTTCGCGCGCCCAGCCCATCCTTTCGCCTGTCGCGCATCGATTTCGCGGCGTGTTGCGCGCGATGGATGACCTCATCGCTTCCGAGCGCGACCTCGACGGCTATTGCGGACAGGATCCGGCGCTCGACGCATGGATCCGCGACGCCGAGCGCGCGCGGCGGACCACGCTGGACGTAATCAACGTGCTGGGCGCCCTCCCGGCGCTCGGGGCTGGCGATGCGCCGCTCCTGCGCGTTGCGCGCCTCTTTCGCATGGTCATGGTTTCGGATGATCCTTCGCAGGTGGCCTATATCCGGGCCCTGGCCGCGGAGACGGATCGATTTCTTCTTCCGTGGGGCACCCCGCTGCATTTCAAGCTCAATCAGCTGATCCTTGGAGGACTTGAACGGCTCGAGCGTCTTGCCGCGCTTGACGATCCCGATCCGGATAACCTGGGCCATCAGCTTGACGCGGCAGACGTGATGTCCGCGCCGGCGTTCTGATCTTTCAACACGTGTAACGGCCTTTCGGGCGCAGGGATCCCTGCGCCCCGGCCTTCCCATGTCGAAAATCAGGAGATCTTCCATGTCTGACAAAACGCGCCGGACACATGTCCGGGCGACGCCCTGCGTCGTCGTTCCGGGCAAATCCGACCCGCTCCATATCCCGCATCGCTCGCGCCACGTGCCGCCGGACGCATGGTGCGACTACCCCTGTCCTGTTCCGCCCGTTTGGGCCGAGATGGCCGCGCGCCGCGGCTTCCGTATCGCTCGACGTGTCCGGGATCGGTATCACGTTGTGCTCGAGTGCCTCTCCTGTGGTGCGCACACGGCCGTGAAGGTTTTCACCGTTCGTGATGCCGCTGTTCGATGCGGGGGATGCGCCGCTTGTGCCCGGGAACAAAACGCACAAGGGGCCGGCCTGACGTTCTTGCGCCGCGATCCTGAGTCGCGGCACTACGGGTATTTTCGCGCGCCGTGCGGACACACGGTCAGACGCCAGTTCGAGCTGATCCAGCGCGTCCGGGACGGAAAAACCGGCCTTCGCTGTTCGGTCTGCCTTGTCGCGCGCGAGCAGGACGAGGCGCGCGCGCATGGATGGGACCGGATCGGTCCGGACCCGGTGGGCAACGCGAATTACCGGCACTATCGTCACCCCTGCGGCCATGTGCAGCGCATCGCGCGCGGCAACATGCAGCACGGACAGTGCGACTGCGCGCGGTGCGGCGAGAGCTGGTCGTCGAAACCATCCACGATCTATCTGGCTCGGATTTCCTTGCCCGGACTGGCGGGGGACGTGATCAAGTTCGGCTACAGCGCGCACCCGCACAAGCGCTTCAAGCATCAACTCGGCCTGCCGAAGTCCACCCGGGTCCGGTTTCTGCGGCTGCTCGATATGCCGTCCGGGCACGCGGCCTGCGCGGCCGAGAAGGCCGCGAACGCGTGCCTTGCCCGCAATCACCCAGATCTGGTGGTGCCGCAAGCGATCTACGGCGGACTGATCAACGTCCGCTCCGAGATCTACTGGCCCGCCCTGCGTCCCGTAATCGCGGCCGAGATGGACCGGATCTCCAGACAGACGTCCGCAAGCTGACCCGCCTGTCTTTGTCACGGCAAGCCGCCCGAAAACGCGGCGTGCGCAATTCTTTTCCTTACCAAGAGGTTCCCATGACCGACAGCCTTGACGCCACCCCCGCACAGCCCGCGCACGAATGGCGCGCCTTCGCGGATCTCATCCTCGCGATCCTGTCCGAACCGGCCTACCGCAATTTCACATGCCTCGCAGTTTCCGGCCGGGAGAAAGCCGACGAGGAAGAGGTCGACCGCGCACCGCGTGATCACAGCGCGCGCAAGACCCACACCACGTCCGCAGGTCCGGGGGACACGCATGATGTGAACACGCTGCTCGACTGGGTCGAGAGCGAAGCGGCTGGCGATCATCTTCCGCCCTGTCCGGACACCGTGCCGGCGGCCGCGTCCAAGTACACCCCACGCGTGCCCGTGATGATGCACGTGCTGCGGCTGGCGCGGACGTTCCGGACACCCGAGGGGTTCCAAGAGACGGTTGCGAAGCCGGGCGCGGTCACGGCCCTGTCCGGGATCGATCCCGGACAGGAGGATCTGATCTGTCGCCTGCTCGACGCGATGGTCTGGCGCGAAGAGTTGTGTCCGGGCAAGCCGCAGGTGCATTTGAGTTCCGTCGACGACGCGGTTGCCCAAGGGCGCCGGCCGGACAAGCTCCTTTTCGATAAATTCTCCGAGCCTTTCGGGAATGCACTGGAACACGGCCATCCGATCCTGATCCCTCACAGCTCGCACGCGTCGCTTACCGAGGCGCTGCGGCCCGTCTTGACGGCGCACATCCCTCTTGCCACGTTCGAGGCCGACATGTTGCTGGCGATCCTGACGCGGGTTTATCCTGGATGCCGCTTGTCCGGAGCGGATATTCGGACGCGGATGCCGGACGCGGACATCGAACGGGTGAGCGCACAAGACCTGACGCTGGCGACCCGCGCGCCTACGCCGGATGAGTCCCTTTCACGGCTCCGCCGGACAAGGCAGGCGCCCCGGGAAACCACACCCGGCCTTTCCGCGTTTCCGCTCGCCCCGCACATCCGCGCCCCGATCGAGCAGATGCTGTCCGACCTCCATGCCTGGCAGGCGGGCGAAATCAGCTGGCGGGACGTGAGCCGCGGGATCCTGCTTGCTGGACCGCCCGGCTGCGGCAAGACCGAGATTCCGCGGTTGCTCGCACGGGAAGCCGGGGTGGCTGTCCACGCAAGCTCGCTTAGCCAATGGCAGTCCGGCGGGGCCCGCTCGTCGGACTTGTTGCGAAATATGCGCCAGTTCTTTGATGATGCCGGCAAGGCAGGCCCCTGCATCGTCTTCATCGATGAGCTCGATGCGATCGGGGATCGTGACCGTCCTCACGATCACAATTCGAGTTGGACGGACTCAATCGTCGGCGGGCTGCTCGAATGCTTGGATGGGTTCGATGACGCGCCGGGGGTCATCGTGATGGGGGCGACGAACCATCCGCGGAAGATCGACGCTGCGCTCAGACGGCCGGGACGGTTCGACCGGACCCTGGCCATGGGTCAGCCGACGCCCGACCTGCTGACTCAAGCGTTCCGTTGGCACCTGGGCGACGACCTCGCCGAGGCTGAGCTTGCCTCGCTCATCGGGATCGCGACCGGGATGACCGGTGCGGAAATCGCGGCAAGTGTCCGGGACGCGCGCGGAATGGCCCGCAGGGCACGGCGCGCCTTGAGCCTTGATGACCTGCGATCATCCATCACTGACCGTCGACCGCCGCTCGATCCCTCACTAAGATGGCAGGTTGCGATTCATGAGTGCGGTCACGCGATTCTCGCGCAGGCCACCGGGCGGGCCACGGTCACCCTGCTGACCCTGAACTCGGTGGGCGGTGAGGCGGGCATGATCGCCACGCCCTCGGGGCTTCACCTTGAAGATCTGCAGGCGGACCTCGCATGCTTGCTCGCCGGACGAGCCGCCGAACGGCTGGTCCTCGGCCGTCCCAGCGGCGGGGCGGGCGGCCCCGAAGACAGCGATCTCGCCGAGGCCACGCGACGCGCTGTCGGGATCGAGATGAGCTACGGGCTTGGCGAGTCCGGGACCGTCTGGCACGGCCCGCCGGAGCGCGCGACCGAGCGGCTGCGATTCGACCCCGATCTGCGGACCCGGGTCGGTACAAGGCTCGATGCCGCCGAGGACCATGCCCTGGCGGTACTTGCGGAAAACAAGTCGGTGCTCAAGACCATGGCCGAAAGCCTGGCGCAGTCCGGCGCCTTGACCGATGAGGGCCTGAGTTTTTTCAAGAAACGGGTGACCGCGCTGCCGGATCCCGATCTTGCAGAAAGCGAGGCCGGCCGGAGATGGCCGCAGGCACAACGGGATCCCGGCTGATGTGGGTCATCGGCGTTCGTGAGCTATAATCATCGATGACCCGCCACAAATTCCACATGCCCCCCCCCGTCAGCACCGCGCGGACACGCGCTCGACGAGGCGGGACCCGCTATGGTTCAGGCGGCCATGAGCGCCCCGGCGCAGTGCGCTCACCCCGAGCTTACAAACCCAGCACGATCGGGGCCCCGGTCTGATCTGGCGCGCCGTCCATAGGGCGGCCGCCTGGGAAGAGTGACTTAAAGGGGGCCATGTCGAACGGATCTCGACCGGGAGCGGGCAACAGACTTTCGCTGCACCGTCCGCGAGGGTCGGCAATGCGCAGGAAGGGGAGTTTGCAAAGTTTGGTCAGTTTCCCGAGAGCTGCCATTCGTGTTGAGTGCGGCGAATGCCGGGTGAGAGCCCAATTTTTGTGGATGCTGCGCCGTAGACGAATGGCGGCCTTAGTGAATGGGCGGCATCCAAGGAGGCTTCCTAACTAGTCTTAAGCCCACTCTCAGTTTCGTTCCTGATTTCGGAATTAGGCCTACTGGAATGGCTGAAACGTTACGAGCAATTGTATCGTTGGACTGCACTTAGGCGGTACGATTCCATCGCCTACCTGTGAACAGGCGTGGAAAAATAATCCCGTAGCGGGGTGATTAGCTTGCAAACGGGACCCCCCTGATGCGGATGCCTCCGACATGGCGCCCTACTACCCGCTCCAGGGCGCAACCGCGAGTCCGGCCGCCGTTATCGTGACATTGCCCCCCTTGGTGTCTCCGCATAACTGCTTCACGTTCTGAGGAGCTTTTTTGCGGCGTGCCGTACGCTAGCTGTCAACTCGAAGAGGAGATCTTCCGAGATCCGGTTAATTTGCCAGTAGAGCGGGCAGTCGATCGCTTGTCCCGGGATCAGCTCGACAAGTCGCCCGGATCGAAGATGGTCGACGACCAGATGCTCGGGATTCATGCCCCACCCCATTCCAAGAAGAGCCCCCTCGACGAAGGCTGTCGACGACGGGACCCAATGCGTCGGATGCTCGACGGGCCGGCCGAAGGTCGTTTCGCTCCACCTGCGCTGCAGTGAGTCCTTGCGGTTGAAGGTGAGGCTCGGCGCAGCCGCGAAAGCAGTCTTGGTGATGCCCTCTGGAAAGTGCTTTTCGACGAATTCGGGACTGGCCGTGGCATGGTACCGCAAACTGCCAAGGGGGCAGACATTGCAACCGACGGCCGGCTCGGCGGTGGCCGTCACGGCGGCGTCCGATTCCCCCCTGGTTAGCCAGTGCAGCGCGAAATCCTGATCCTCGATCGCGAGATCGAGCAGGCAACCGGTGCGTTGGGAGAAATTGGAGAACGCCGTCATGCACCACGTGCTCAGACTGTCCGCATTGACAACGACCCGCGCTTTCGCGCGCCGTGGCGGCGCCTTGGTGCTTCGTAGCCCTGGGTAGTCAGATCCAAAGCTCTCTTCGAGCAGGTGGACGCGTTCGACATGCCGCCGCATGCGCTGACCGGCCTCGGTTGGAACGCAAGGCGTCCCTCGGACCACTAGAGGCGTGCCGACGCGCTCCTCGATACTCTTAACCCGATGCGAGATCGCCGACGGGCTCACATTGAGACGGGCTGCAGCTCTCTCGAACGAGCCCTCCTCGATAACGGCGAAAACGGCTTCCAGCGCAGCGTAGTCGAGCATGGGACACCTGTATTTTACTCATTTCAGATGAGATCAGATCATTACACTTCATACAACTGCATCAATAGATTTCTTTTCCGAACGGGTCGCCGAGGGGGAAGAACGATGGCGCAGAAGACCAAGAAATACGAGAGGGGCTACAGGCCGGGTCTCACCAAGGACGCTATCCGGCAGTTGCGGCAGCGGTTTTTCGAGGCGTCTCCGGTGAAGGCCGTGATATTCACTCTATTCTATTTGTTTTCGACATATCTCTGCGCCTACACCCTCTACGTCCTGTTGACCTCGGATGTCCCGGTTATGCTGGCCATTCCGGCCGGCATGGGGCTGGCGCTGCTGATCACACGGCAGCAGCGCGCCCTCGAGAATGTCGTTCATTTCGGGAGCCACCTGAATTTTTCGCGGCACCGCAGCGCGAACGACATCCTTGTCAATGGTCTGGCGGCGTGGCCGATGCTGTCTGACGTGAAGACGTACCGGACGTTTCACCAGGCCCACCACGGGCACTACGGAGGACATGGTGACCCGTGCCGCGAGCGCTTCGAGCGCATGGGCGTATCGGAGATCGACCTGTCGACCACGTGGTCATTGGGCCTCGCCGTCCTGCGATGGCTTCCCGGCTACGTGCGCGAATACTACTGTGATGTCGGATCGAAAGCCCGGCAGGTCGCTGCCTTTGTCGCATGGCATGGCGCCGCAACACTTGTCCTGAGTGCGGTATTTTCCATGACGACCGGCATCGCACTGACAGTGATCTGGCTCAGCGTCATGTTCGTCTTTCTACCGGTCGTGCGGTCCATCGCGGAAGTCGGGGAGCACGACTACGACAGGGGCGACACCGAGTTCGACACGACCTACAGCAATCTCGGCTTCTGGGATCACGCGCTGCTCCATCCGGCGGGAGATGCTTGGCACGTGCTTCACCACCTCTATCCGACAATCCCATGGTGGCGCCAACGCCAAGCGCATGCCTTCCTGATGCAGCACGATGTCCAATACCGGAATGCTTTGCATCGCACGTCCATGGTTCAGCCGTCACAGCCGGATCCGGTCTCGGAACCCGAACCGCAAACGTAACGGGGGTATCGACATGATCGTCATCGAAGGGTCTGCCAGAGCCGTATTCCCGGACTTGGCCGTCCGGGCGCTGCGCATCGAAGGGTTCGTCGCGGCCGCAGATGCGGTGGACATGGCGGACCTCGAGATCCGTGTCCAGGAAGCGGTGGCCCGTCGCGAGGCCGGCGAAATGACCTGGCGATCCGCGTACAAGCGGATGGGTCTGAAGCCGAGCAAGTTCCTCTCTTCCGTCGAGGCGCTGTCCAAGCGCGCAGCAAAGACCGGATCCGGTTGGAAAACCGGGTGGAAGGCCATCGATATCTACAACGCGATCTCCATCATTCACGGCGCCCCGCTCGGGTGTTATGACGCCGACGCCTTGGGGGACGCGGACATATTCATCCGACCAGTGAACCGCGATCTCGACAGGTTCACACCGGTTGGCGGGAAGATCGACATTTCGAATGGAAGCGATGACCTGCTCGTGTATGCCGTGGGACATGAGATCCTGTGCTGGGCCCTCAATCACCGCGATTCTGCGACCTTTTGCCTGAAAGCCGGAACACGCACAGCGGTCGTGGCCAGCGAGAGCGTCTCACCCGAACAACACGACGTGTCGCGCGCCGCCATGACTGAGTTGGCCAGTCTTCTCGAAAGTCATGGCGCGGCAGTCGGCGAGATCGAACAGAGCCTAGCGACAGAAACCATCCCATCTGAAGACAGTGGAGGCCATCCATGACCAGCGCTTTTCTAACGGGTCTCGGGGTCGGGGCCAGCCTGATCCTCGCGATTGGATCCCAGAATGCCTTTGTCCTCCGCCAGGGAATTCGGGGAGAGTACGTCAACTCGGTTTGCTTCGCCTGCGCGATATCGGACGCGCTCCTGATTACCGCGGGCGTCTTCGGGTTCCAGGCCATCGTGGCCCAGGCGGCCTGGCTTGAGCCGGTGTTCCTCTATCTCGGCGCCGCGTTCCTCGCCACCTACGGTGCGATCAGCCTGCGCTCCGCATTCACCTCGACGGAGACTCTTGCACCGTCAACGAACAGCACAGCCGGCCTTATGGCCACCCTGGGGGTTTGCCTCGCGCTTACCTGGCTCAATCCCCATGTCTATCTCGACACGGTTTTCCTGCTCGGTGCCGTCTCGACGCGCTTCCCCGGCAGCGAGCTGGTCTTCGCGGTGGGGGCAGCAACGGCCTCATTCCTGTTCTTCTTTGCGTTGGGGCACGGTGCGTCCCTGCTGCGACCGGTCTTTGCACGTGCGAGCGCGTGGCGGATCCTCGACGGGTGTGTGGGTCTGGTCATGTGGGCGATCGCGCTGAAGCTGCTTCTGATCTCCTGAGCTCCCGCGCTCGGAGCGCCCAAGGCGCACGTGCGTGCTCTGCCGCAATGGCGGAGCGCGCTGCCGTGCGATGCCCCTATACGTGACGGGGCGCGCCGGTGATGACGCCTGCCCATCTCCTCGATGAATTCGCCTCATCCGGCCTGAAGCCCTTTCATTGGTGAACGAAAGATCTCCTGTCTATCGTTGGCTTCGTCACGCGCGAGCGCCGGCCGGTCTCGCGTCGAAGCTGCCGGTCTCGCGTCGAAGCTGATGACACGACCATCCAGACTGGAGACTTTTGCTCATGAACCACATCGGACTGAAGCTCGGACCTCTCGGCTACCGGGTGATCGACCTCCCTCCGCTGCCGCAGGATGCCAGGGACAACTTCGCGAACCTGCCGGAAGACCCGTACTACACCGAGCGCTGGCGGCAGTTTTCGCAGTACGTCCTCTTTTTCGAGCATGACCATTGGGCGTGCAGGATTCTCGAACACCGCCCGTTCATCCAGGCCAAAGCCTACAATCAGAAGGTCGGAGGGGTGCGGCGCAACTTCGAGCCGATCTCGGGCGTGGACCCCACGCCGCAGTTCGCCGCCATCGCAAGTGAACTCGATTTCGACAGGAACGCGGTCTTCCAGGTCAACCTTCACCAATGGCGGACGCGGGTCAACGAGACCTATCAGGGCAAGACCATTCCCGAGGGGCCGCACCGGGACGGGCATCACATCACCAGCGT
Source organism: Roseovarius tibetensis (assembly GCF_050896375.1). Taxonomy (NCBI): domain Bacteria; kingdom Pseudomonadati; phylum Pseudomonadota; class Alphaproteobacteria; order Rhodobacterales; family Roseobacteraceae; genus Roseovarius; species Roseovarius tibetensis. The sequence continues at coordinate 8,996 of NZ_JBPBBB010000048.1, read as the reverse complement.
GACCGTCTGGGAGCGCCACAACATCACAGGGGGCGAGTCGACGCTCTACCAGGTCGGCAAGACCGATCCGTTCTTCGAGCAAGCCCTCCACCCGGGTCAATGTCTCGTTATGCGTGACGAAGACATGGTTCATGGCGCACGCGACATTCACGCCGTGTCCGGGGAAGGCGGCTACCGCGATATCTGGGTCATCTCGATCAATCCGTGGGCCGACCGCCGCTACGGCGAGGAGTTCGAGGCCTTCGCGACCGCTGAGCCCGCAAGTATCGCTGCAGAATGATGCGGGACCTCCGAGAAGCAGGTGCCGGCGAAGGTGTCATGGAGCCCTTCGCCGGCATGCGCGCAGCTGAAGTGCGCCAGATTGCCAAGACCCACGGAACGCCGACATTCGTCTATGACGACACGCGCTTTGCCAGCTCCGTGTCTGCACTTCGCTCGGTCTGGGAAGCTGCATTCCCGCTGGCGTCGATCTACCTGTCCTACAAGACCAACTACCTCCCGAGCCTGTGTCGAACCGCCCACCGGCTCGGCCTGGGCGCAGACGTGGTCTCCGGCTACGAGCTGGAACACGCCCTGCGGCTCTGCACCACCGGTGACATCGTATTCAACGGACCCATGAAGCGGCGCGACGAACTTCGCTGCGCAGCGCAGGCGGGCGCCGTCATCAATGTCGACCTCCTGGAGGAGCTTGAAGTCCTGGCCGATCTGAGGCGCGCCGGTGAAATTCCGGACCCGCGCATCGGTGTCCGGGTGAACCCGGGCGTCCGGGTGTTCTCTTCACCCGACAGTTCTTTCACGACTGCCCACGAAGCGCGGCAACGGACGGCGAAATTCGGTTGGCCGCTCGAAGGTGGCCTGGCGGCGAAGGTTGTTCACCGGGCCCACGAGCTCGGCTTCACTGTCAGATCGGTCCACGCGCACCTCAACTCGCAGATCACCGAAGTCGATCTTCACGTGGCGGCCTTGCGGCCGGTTCTCGACTTCGCGCGAGAGATCCGTTCGGCCGGGGCCTCCCTCGATGAAGTGAACGTGGGAGGCGGCTTCGGCGTACCGGGCATGCAACGGCAGCGCCGCGGATGGCGATACGAAATGATGGCCGCGGCCGGGGAGATCATGGATGACCGGGAAGACGCCGTGTTCGACATGGCGGCTTTCGCCGGGGCGCTGCAAGGCGATCTTGCTGCCCGTAGCCTCGATGACCTGCGCATCAGCTGCGAGCCGGGCCGATACCTGATGTCCGACTGCATGACACTGATCGGTCGTGTCGTGGGGATCAAGATGCTGGCCGACCGCTGCTGGGTCGTCATCGATGCCGGATTGCACATCATGCCAACCGCGGCGTTCGGAGAGCAACGTCGATTGCGGTTCTTTCGGGACGACGGCGAACTCGACGTCGACGCAGGATCTCCGATCGCGTCCCTGGGCGGGCCGCTTTGCTACGAAGGCGACGTCCTCATGACACGGGTCCGCGTGCCGCAGTCGCTCGCGGCGGGGGATCTGGTGATGATCTCGGACGCGGGGGCCTACACGGTGTCCAGGTCCACGAACTTCAACCAGGCCAGGGCCGCGGTCGTCTCGCGAAACGGGGCCAATGGCGAGGAAATCTGGAGAAGGGAGGCTTACAGTGACATTTTCACGTTCGACAGCACCGAGGCATGACAGCGGAATTTCGGATATGGCTCCGGTGTTTCTCTGGGCCACTCCTCGCTCCGTTTCGACGGCCTTCGAGCGAGTCATGAAGAACAGTGCCGAGCTCCACGCCCTGCACGAGCCGTTCACGGATGCCTACTATTTCGGTCCAGAAAGAAAGTCATCTCGCTACGGCGAACGGGATGCGCAGGACTTCATTGCGGATCGGGAGGCAATCGAGGCCTCCATTCGCGACCGGCCGCCGCACTCCCGGGCCTTCGTTAAGGAACTCGCGTTCCAGGGCGAGCCTTATGTGAGCGATCACATGTTGCGCACGTCTCACCAACTGGTGATCACCCGCCAGCCCGCCGCCGTTTACGCGTCGCTCAGCCGGCTGAAGCCGGACTTCACCGAGGACGAATTCGGCTTCACTGCCCTTCGACGCCTTGTCGATCGATTGGACAACATGGGCCGGAACGCCCTTGTCATGGACGGCGATGTGTTCAGGGAGGATCCCACCGGGACGACATCCCGGGTCTGTCGGGCGATCTCGGTGACATTCGACCCGGACATGCTCTTCTGGACCGAGGGGCGAATTCGCCAATGGGAGAACGGAGAAGAGAAATCCCAGGCCATTTGGCATGGGACGCTCGAAAGCAGCCACACCATTCTAAAGCCCGCGGGAGAGCAGCGAGATGTCGATATCCTCCCAAGGCATGTCCACTGGTACGAGCGAGCGTTGGGCATATATCACCGACTGACAGCCGGATTCGAAACGAGTGATGCGGGACATGACAAGAACTCTCTGTCTGTTTCCTGATTTGCACGGGATTGCCCGGGGAAAGCTGGCCAATCGGGGCATTGACCGCAGGATGACGATCGGTTTCTCGCCCGGTGTGTTCGCCAAGGACATCTATGGTCGGCCGCACCTCTTCGACGAGTTCGTGACACCGGTAGGTGCATCGGACATGAAAGTCGATGTACAGGCTGACGATGTCCGGTCGCTCGCCGGGGGAGATATCTTCGGTGCCGAAGGGGTTGTCATCGGTCGCGCGAGGGCGTCCGACGGGGCTCCTCACCGCTTCGATCTTCGGACGGTCCTGAAGGAGTTTATTTCAAGCTCATCCGTCGCCGGTGGCATCTCCGTCGGCGCCGAGCTCGAGTTCTACCTGCTGGACAATGACGCGGCTCTTCCAGCGGATGGGCAGGCGTACGCCTTCGGTGGGCTGGCGGGAAAGCAGGCCTGCATCTGTTCGATCCTGGATGCGCTGGACGGGGCGGGAATCGAATGGCTCGACCTGTCGCAGGAGAACGAAATCGACCAGTATGAGATCTCCCTGAAGCACAGTGGCGCCCTGGAGCAGGCGGATCGCGTGTTTCTTTCTCGCATGATCATACGGCACGTTGCGGCACGCTTCGGCATGCGGGCGTCGTTCATCGCCGTGAACGCGCCGGATCAGTCCCCGAGCAACCACCACCTGCACGTTTCCAGCCCCCACGTGGCGCTGGACGACCTGGCGATCGCGGTTCAGGGGTCGCTGGTTCCGGCGTTCGCCCTTTACAGGCCCAGTCACAACAGCCGGTACACTCGGGATATCGCGTCCTTCGCGTCATCCAGCCCGGACGTCGCCGACGGGAGTCGCTTTGCGGCGGTCCGCGTGATCCGCAATGAGCGGCCCGGGCGGGTCGAGCTTCGGACACCGACATCCGACGCCAATCCCTATGCCGTCATCCTGGCACTTGCATTTGCCATCTGCGAGAGGGCAAGCATCGAGATCGACCCCAGTGCGGTGCTCGATTTCGACATGTCGTCGTCTCTCGAGACTTTTCTCGAGAGCGATCTCGCAGAGCGGATGTTCGATGCCGAAGGCCGGCGCCTGTACGGAAAGCTGAAGCGCGCCGAAGTCGGAAGCGCGGCCGACTTCCGTACATTCGAGGCCGAGCGGGCCGCTCTGCTGAAAGTACTTTGATGAGCGAGCTGTACGCAAGCCTGATGGTCGCCCTCGCGTTGCAGGCAACGGCGATGAGCGTTCCGGGGCAGAACCATTTCCTCATCCTGTCTGCGTGCAACCAGGGCGCGCTGACCCGGAGCCTGATCGTCGTCGGCATCGCGACTGCCGGGGTCGTCTTCTCGGCGGGCGCCGCGATTGCCATCTACCTCTCAGGCCAGGCCTTCAGTGAGCGGGTGTTCGGAGCGCTCGGATTGATGGGGAGCTGTTTCCTGATCTACCTGGGGCTGAAGTCCATTCGTGCAGGCCTTCGGCAGCAAACGCAGGAACACGGCGCGGCCCGCGCGGCTCTCAGCCCGGGGAGGGCTTTTTCCTCCGGCTTTCTCGTCAATCTCTCCAACGCAAAGTCGGTCCTGTTCTTCGGCTCGGTGTTCGCGACGACGTTGCCTCTCGCGACTATGTCGTTCGGGGCGCATGCATTCGTCGTCGTAGCCTTCTTCCTGAACTCAGTGCTGGTACACGGGGCGGTTTCGGCCCTTCTTGCGACGGGCGTGGTTCGCCGCGCCACGGATCGTCATCGACCGATCATCCTGGTGGTGTCCGGTTGCGTGTTTCTGCTGTTCGCCCTCCTGTCCGCAGGGCACATCCTCGGCGTCTGATCAGATCAGCAGGCCGGCTACGACGATGATCCCGACGATCCAGAGCAGACTGGGCCGTCGCCCTGAGGGGGTGCTGGAAACCGCCCATCGTTTCCGAAGGTAGACTTGACAAGACCCGGACGGGTACCGCTTCCACCGTGTCTCGTTTTATGGCGCATACTCGATAGGAACAGCCCTTCGATCGTAGCGCAGCGAAAGCCCGGTTCGTCCCGCAAAGCTCAGGTCCGCTCTGAAGAACCCCACTGTCTCGCGTCATGACCGCTTTGGGCTGAGTACCGTCATCTGATAGTTTCCGTCAGGACCAAGAGCGCGCGTGATAGCGTAACGCGACACGCGCTAATGCCGGGGCGGATCAGTCCTGTGCGGAGGGCGGCAGGGTCAACGGATCGGCCTCGGGATCGACATAGGTGATCTGGCCGAGGTTGCGGTTCGGCCCCCATTTCCTGTGCATCAGCGTCCCGTTGACGATATACAGATCTGCTATGAGGTAGCGATCCAGTTCACCGGTTTCCGGGTTCCAAATGAGGATCGCATCATCTTCACGTCCTTCAATGCCGCGTACGAGGGCGAAACGATCCTCGGGATGGTTCGCCGCAAAATGTTCCATCATATTCAGAACCGCGTTGTAATCGGTGACCCGCTCGTCCTGAAAATAGCACCCGGCCTCGAGCCCGCCGACACCGACCAACGCGACGCCGCCAGCGATCAGCGTTGCGGGAGCCATCAGGACAGCTCCGACGGTGCCGAGCACACCACCAGTGCCAGCAATTATACCGATTGTGCCTGCGCCGGATGCACCGGCCAATGTAGAACCGAGCATTGTCAGCCCAGATCCCGCATGCACCAATGTGTAGAACCCCGCCGCTTTCATCGCGGCCCCGCCCACAGCCGCAGCCCCACCTGCGCCGACGATGGCACTGGAAGGTGCACTGCCAAGGTTCACGCTTGGCCTGTAATCGCAGACCGCCGCTGCAACATTGCTTCCGCAGACAACTAGAACGCACGCAGCCAAAGCACTTCTGGAAAATTGCATCTCTTATCTCCCAACGACACTGATAGTTAGCGTATCGGCAGGCTAGCTCTGGAGCAAACGAAAATGCCCCGGCTTTGCAGGGCCGTGGCGTTTCTACGTGGCCACCGGAAACTCGAACATTACCGGACCGTTTTCTTCTCAGGAAAACGACGCTCAGCCCTTTTCCTCGACGATCTGCAATATGTACAGGATCTTGGCAATCACGCCACCCACCGCGGGTGTGTCTTCCAGTTCGCGCGTCTTGTGCACCTTGTTGAGAACCAGACCGATCAGGGTCTGGCGCTGCTTTTCAGCGTGGCGGATGAGCGAGCCCACCTGCTTTACGACGAGGGATTGTGATATTGTCCGCATCATACCTGTTCACCAACCGCGCGGTGAAGGTCAGATATCGCTAATTCGTGCCAAGGACTGTGGGTCCGCTCTGGGCTCATTCTGTTGAAAAACTCCACCATACGAAAATTGCGTTGAAAACTGGGGAAACCGTTCTCACCTTGGGTTGGTTGGCAACCCTTGTTCTAGATAAGGGGCTTTCGCGGGAAGGAATTCTGGTGATCCGAACTGTTGCGGCGCAAAGGTGAGTTTTTCAACAGAATGGGCTGGGAGCGGTCGTTCTCCCTATGCGTTACGAACAGCCGGTTAAGGCCGAACTTGTCTACACGAGTCGCCCCGGGGCCGTCTTACGCCTCCTCCGGATCCGGCTCACCCGCCCTTTCGGCGAACCCTTCATCGAAGGTTTCCACGAGCGCCTCGATGTCGCGCGTGATCCGCGCGACGACCGCGCGGCGTTTCAGGATCCCGGGCTTTCTCTCCATGAGGGACAGGATGTCGTCCTGAAGCGGGGTCTTCCCGGTGAAGAGCATCTCGGCGATCAGCCGGTCGAGACCGGCCCGGTCGAGCCCTTCCTCGCGGCACAGGCCCGCGATCTCGGTCTCCCGTCGCTCCGTCCAGAACGCCTCGAACGCGGCCTCGAGATCCGCGTCCGGGTCAAGGCGCGGCATGACCGAGTTGATGAACGCCTCGATATGCGGCCGCTTGCTGCGCAGGCCGATCTCGGAGGCGAGCAGGTCGAGGAGCTTCTGCCGTTTCTCCCGCGCGCGGCGTGAGCTGCGGCCCTCCTCGGCCTCGGTCCTCTGCAGCGACATCAGGAGCGCCCGGATATAGGTCAGGTTGATCTCGTCACGGCGCAGAAGCTCCAGCTCGAAATCGATCCCCTCAAGGGGGTCCGCCTCATCGCCCCCCTCGTCGCCGCGTCGCGACAGGTCGAGATACTTGCTCTTGAAGTCCTCGTAGGCCTGCGGGTCCCCGGGAAGATCCGCCTCGTCGAACTCCGAGAAGGTCCCCAGGACGTTGCGCAGCCGCATCAGCTCGCGGAACGCCCGCACGAAAGCCGCCTGCGCCTCCTCGTCGGGGAGCGCGTCCACGTCCTCGGGGGTCGGCGTGATCTCGTGCAGCGCGTCGAGGGCGGCCCGGAACCGCGCCAGGTGCGTCTCACAGGAGTCGATCAGGACCACCTCGGCCGCGTCGCGGTTGGCGAAGAGCGCGATCGCCTCGTCGGTGTTCTCCTTGAGGTCCCGGAAACAGACGATGTTGCCCTGGGACTTCTGCTGGCCGAGGGTCCGGTTGGTCCGGGAAAACGCCTGGATCAGCCCGTGATACCGGAGGTTCTTGTCGACGTAGAGGGTGTTCAGGGTCTTCGCGTCGAACCCGGTCAGGAACATGTTGACCACCAGAAGGATGTCGATCCCCTGGTCGGGCGTGAACCCGGACCGGTCCCGCGCCTTCATGCGCTGCCCGATGGCGCGGTAGTAGCTGTAAAACCCCTTGCCGTCCCGCACCGACTCGTTGACCCCGTAAAGCGCGTTGTAGGCCCCGACGTACTCGGCCAGCTTGTCGCGCTTGGGGTTGTCGCCGCCGGCGCCGTCACCGGGAAAGTCGGGGTCCGGGATCAGCCCGTCGGCCTCGGGGTCCGCCTCGTTCGCCGCATAGGTGAAGATCGTCGCCACCTTCAGGTCGTGCGCGCCCGCCGCGCGCCTTTCCGCGAAGGCCTCGTAATAGGCGCAGAGCGCGTCCACCGAGCTGACCGCGAAGAGCGCGCCGAACTGGCGGCCGCGGGTCTTGCGATCATGGTTCTCGATGATCCAGTCGGTGACCTGGCCGATCCGCTCGGGGCGGTCAAGGAACGCGCGCGACGCCAGCGCCTTGTCGCGCTCGGCCTGCGCCTTGCGATCGGCCGTGTCGTCACCGGAGGGCGGGACCGGCGCGCCGGTCTGGCCGAGATACTCGACCGAGAACCGCAGCACGTTCTCGTCCCGGATCGCGTCGGTGATGACGTAATCGTGCAGCCGCTCGTCGAACAGGTCCTTCGTGGTCCGCGTCCCGATCGCGTTCTCCTTGAGGATCGGGGTCCCCGTGAACCCGAAAAGCTGGGCCCGCTCGAAGAAGGCCCGGATCCGCCGGTGGGTCTCGCCGAACTGGGACCGGTGACACTCGTCGAAGATGAAGACGACCCGGCCCCGTTTCAGGTGCTCCAGCCGCGCGCCGTAAAGGTCGCGGGAGATGGCCGTGTTCAGCTTCTGGATGGTTGTGATTACCAGCTTCGTGTTCGCATCCGAAAGCTGGGCGACGAGCTGGCGGGTGTTGTCGGTCCCGTCCACGGCGCCGGGCTGAAAATGGTTGAACTCCTTCGTCGTCTGGTAATCGAGATCGGCCCGGTCCACCACGAACACGACCTTGTCCACCTTCGGCAGCGCCACGAGGTTCTGCGCCGCCTTGAACGAGGTCAGCGTCTTGCCGGACCCGGTCGTGTGCCAGATGTAGCCGTTCTTGCGGCCCTGCTCGACGCGCTCCTGGATCCGTTCGGCCGCGTAATACTGGTAGGGGCGCAGCACCATGAGGACCCGGTCGCTCTGGTGCAGGACGACGTATTTCGAGACCATCTTCGAGAAATGGCACTTCTCGAGGAAGGCGTCCGCGAACTCGCCCAGCCGGTTCACCGGCGCGTTGTCGGGCCCGGCCCAGGTGAAGGTCTGCTTGAAGGTCTGGTGGCGGTTGTTCGCGTAGTAGCGCGTGTTCACCCCGTTCGAGATCATGAAGATCTGGACGTACTGGAACAGGCCCCGGGCGGCGCGGAAGCTGTCGCGCTGGTACCGGTTGATCTGGTGGAAGGCGGCCTTCAGCTCGACGCCGCGGCGCTTGAGCTCGACCTGACCCAGCGGGATCCCGTTGACCAGCAGCGTGACGTCGTAACGGTTCTTGCGTTTGCCCTCGAGGCCGATCTGGGCGGCGACCTGGTAGCGGTTGCGGCACCAGTATTCGGTGTTGAGGAACTCGATCCAGACCCGGTCGCCGCCGTCGCGGTCCAGGCGGAACTTGCCGCGCAGGGTTTCGGCCCGGTCGAACACGCCGCCCTTGTCGAGATGGTTGAGGACCCGGGAGAACTCCGCGTCCGTCATGGTGATCTCGTTATGGGCGTCGAGCTGGGCGCGCAGGTTGGCCAGCAGGGACGCCTCGTCCGGGAGGCGGACCGGGGCCCAGCCCAGGCCCTGGAGGCGGGTCAGGAGGCAGGATTCGAGCTGGGCTTCGGTTTGGGTGGACAATTCATCACCGCCGGGAAATCAGGGTCAGCATGTCAATATTCGAACGCGGGCGTGCAGGGCAAGCCCCCCCGCCAGAACGAGCGCAAGAAGAAAACGGATTGAGCGCATCACAGCCTCCGAAGGTCGGGTT
>NZ_JBPBBB010000047.1:0-21080 GCF_050896375.1 Roseovarius tibetensis | reverse complement strand
ATGCGGGCCAATGCCTCGGGGCTGCGGCGCTCTTCGGTGAGGCGCAGGGAGATGTCCCGTGCGCCGGTCTCCAGGCTACCCAGTGGCCGGTCGAGGCTTTGCGCGCTGATCCGGGTGGCGAGGTCCGACACGGTCAGCCCGTGCTGCAGCAGCACGGCGCGGGCCACCGTGACCCGGTATTGACGTTCGCCAAAGCCGGTCATGCCGACCTCTGCCACATTCGGCAGGGCGGCGAGCCTGTCCTGCAGGTCCGCGGCATAGAGTTCGAGCTGCGCGGGCGGCATGTCACCGGCCACGGCCACCGAGGCCACGGCATCCGAGCGATGCAATTGCCGCACGATGGCCGGGTCGGCCTCTTCGGGGAAATCGTCGACGGCCGAAATCTCGGTGCGCAGATCGGTGACAAAGCGGCCCGCATCCCCGCCCGGCGCCATGGTCGCCACGGCGCGGGCCACGTTTTCCTGTGCGGTGCAGGTCAGTTCCTGCAGGTGTTCGACGGCGTCCACCGCGTCCCAGATGCGGCGACAGATCGCGTCCTCCACCTCGGTGGCCGTGGCGCCGCGATAGATCACGGAAATCTCGGCCTCGGTGTCGCGGAAATCGGGAAAGGTCTCGCGCTTGAGGGTCGGGGCGGCCATGATGCCCGCCGCCACGATGAGAACCAGAAGAAGGTTGGCCGCGGTCGGGTGACGAACGAACCAGGCGATCATTCGGGTGGCTCCGCCACGACCACGCGCAACCCGGGCAATGCGGGCACGATGTCGTCGAGGATCACCTCGTCACCGGCGGTGAGGCCCGCGGCGATCACGCTCTCGCCCGACTGTGTCCAGGCCACGGTCACCTCGCGAAGCTCGAGGCGCCCGTCGGCGTTGCGCAGATAGACGGTATCACCGCCATGCACCGCCGCTGCGGGCAGCACGATGACCGGTTCGCCAGCCGGCCCCGTCAAGGTGACCTCGACATACATGTTCGGCACCAGCGGCAGACGGGTTGGCGGGTTCGCCCCCTCGTAGGGCGCGTCCACCGCGATCACGGCCGGCACCGACCGGGCCTGCGGATCGAGACCGTTCTCGACACGGATGATCCGTCCGCGCCAGACCTGATCGGGATCCGACACCAGCCGCACCTCCACGGTGATCCGGTCGAGGATCGCGTCGAGTCTGTTCGCGTCGAACCGCATGCCGTCGGGTGCGGCGGCGCCCATCAGGCGCGGAAAGCTGTCGAGGGGCATCTGCGCCACGATTTCCGCCCGCGCGATGCCATCGGCCTGGATCAGGGGCTGACCGCCGGTCACGTATTGATGCTGCTCGACATGAACATTCCCCACCCGGACATCGAACGGCGTGTCGATCCGGGTCATGCGCAGATCCCGTTCGGCACGGGCCTTGGCCGCGTCCGCGCGCGCGATCCGCGCATCGAGACGCGCGCGGCGCACCGGGATCAGGGCCAGCGTGTTCTCAAGCTCCTGCACCGTGCGGCGCAACGCCAGCGTGGCGCGCGTCTGCTCGTCCAGCCGCGCCTGCGGGACCGTGCCCTGTTCAGCGAGCGTCCGAACCCGCGCCAGATCGGATTCGGCCAGGGCCAGCCGGTCCCGTTCTATGTCCAGGATCAGGCGGGTGTTCTCGGCCTCCTGTGCGATCTGCCGGTCTTCGGTCCGCAGGGCGGTCAGATCCGCCTCGACCTCCTTGAGGGTCGTCTCATAGCGGCCCCTATCGATTTCGAGCACGCGTGTGCCCGCGGAAATCATGTTGCCGGTCTCAAGCTCGGGATGGCGAAAGGTCACCGCGCCTGAGACCTCGGCCACCGCCTGCCAGCTTTGCGCCGCCCGCACGGTGCCATAACCGCGCAGCACCGGGGCAACCGGTCGTGCCTCGGCTGTGGTGGTGCGCGCGGCGACCTCGCGCTCCTGTCGGTCGGTCTGCGCCGGCGGTGCGGCAGTCGAGACAAGCCAGATCGCACCGCCGATGCCAAGGACCAGAGGTGGCAGAAGTCGCAACATGCGCCAGAGCTTCATGATCCATCACCTTTTCGTCGCGTGGCCACCGGCAAAATCTGTTTGGGCACCCAATCTTGACCTCTGCGGGCAAGAGCCCGACGAAGCAAGATGGCACAGAAATTTCCACCTTGGACGCGACCGCCATCGGCACCGATCTTGCCGCCTTTTGTGTCGCCAACATTGCAATGTTTCAATGCCTTGGACCAGATGGAAAGCGGGTCACACTTTGACGTTGATCCCCCCTCGGCATCGATCTGAGCCGTCATCGCATCGATGCCGTCACTTGGGGGTCAAAGGCATTTCGACGGGATGGACCGTCATATGCTCATCCCTCGGCTCAGGGCCGGGCTGTCAGCGCTTGCAGGTGCGGATGCCAAGCACCGTGTAGAGCGGGCAGATCCGCATCCCGGCCGTGGCCAGAAGCACGGCGCCGACCGCGACCGCGGCCCATTTCATCGTGCCGCTCTCGAAGACCGGTGCGAGGCCGCCGAGGGCGGTCACAAGAAGCACAAGCCCGACAATGGCCCGTAACGCGCGGTCGATTGTTCCGATATTCGTCGTCATGATGGTCTCCTGTGATTGATCGGTCGCTGTCAGAGATGGCCTGATCCCACCTTCGCGCGATTCGACTTTTTACATTCCTGAACCTGAATATGATTACATAAGATGTAAATGTATAGTACCTTTATGTCGCAACCGCCGAAGGGTCGGTCTGGCCCCGGTCACCCACCCTGCCCCTTCGGCATGACGATCCCGTCCTGCAAGGGTGCGATTCGATCGAGCAGGGCAGAGCGATTGGCGGCGATGTCGGCGATCGTTACGCCATCCAGCACGTCGAGAAACGCCCGCGTCGCCTGCGCGAAGGCGGTCGACAGCCGACAGATACCGATCAGCGGACAGGTATTGGACTCGCTATTGAAGCATTCCACAAGCTCGATCGGCCCCTCGGTCAATCGCACGACGTCGCCGACCCGGATCTCCTCGGCGGGGCGTGCAAGGCAGAATCCGCCGCCGCGCCCGCGCTGCGTGCGCAACAGACCGTCCTTACCCAGCTCGTGCACGATCTTGACGATATGCGGCCGCGAGACGCCGTGGATCTTGACCACGTCATCGATGCGCACAAGCGCAGGACTGCGCAACGCCGCCAGTTGCAGCGCCCGCAACGCGTAGTTGGTGTAACTGGTCAGCCGCATGGTCTACCCTCGATACCTTAGTGTTCAGTCATGTCCTGGACGTTAGCGCGAACTGCGCCCATACGCCACAGTTAAAGATATATTCAAAATATTGCTTTTGTCTGGAGCGCGCGTTACTTCGGGGGCACATCTCAGGAGGTGCCGCAATGTTCGAGACAGCGTCCGCTGAAATCCTGGCACGGGTGCAATTCGCCTTCACCGTGTCGTTCCACATCATATTTCCGGCCTTTACAATCGGTCTGGCAAGCTATCTGGCCGTGCTCAACGCGCAATGGCTGCGAACCCGAGACGAGACCTATCTGCAGCTGTTCGAGCACTGGAAGAAGATCTTCGCCGTCGCCTTCGGCATGGGCGTGGTGTCGGGCATCGTCATGTCCTACCAGTTCGGCACCAACTGGTCGGTCTTCTCCGACAAGGCCGGCCCCGTCGTCGGGCCGCTGATGGCCTACGAGGTGCTGAGCGCGTTCTTCCTCGAGGCCGGCTTCCTCGGGATCATGCTGTTTGGGCGCGAGAAGGTCGGCGACCGGCTGCACATGCTGGCCACCGCGATCGTCGCCGTGGGCACGCTTGCCTCGGCGTTCTGGATCCTGTCGGTCAACAGCTGGATGCAGACGCCGCAAGGTTTTTCCATGAACGACGCCGGACAGTTCGTCCCCGAGGACTGGTGGGCGATCGTATTCAACCCGTCCTTCCCCTACCGCCTAGTGCACATGGTGCTTGCGGCGTTCCTGACGACGGCCTTCGTCGTCGGCGCGGTGGGCGCGCTGCACCTGTTGCGCGACCGCACCGACAGGTGCGCGCGGCGCAACTTCTCGATGGCGATGTGGATGGCCGTTCTGGTCACCCCGCTGCAGATCTACGCCGGCGACCTGCACGGCATCAACACGCTGGAGCATCAGCCCGCCAAGGTCATGGCGATGGAGGGCCATTTCGACAGCCACCCCGAGGGTGCGCCGCTTTACCTCTTCGGCATTCCCGACCAGGAAAAACAGCGGCTGAATTACGCGGTCGGCATCCCCAAGCTCTCCTCGCTGATCCTCAAGCACGACCTCGATGCGCCGCTTGACGGGCTCGACACCGTGGCGCGCGAAGACCAGCCGCCGGTGGGCATCGTCTTCTGGTCGTTCCGGATCATGGTCGCCGTGGGCTTTGCCATGCTCGGGGTCGGGCTCTGGGCGCTGGTGCGCCGCATCCAGGGTCGTCTTTTCCAGAGCCCATGGCTGCACCGCGCCGCACTTGCCATGGGGCCTTCGGGCTTCATAGCCGTGCTCGCCGGCTGGGTGACCACCGAGGTCGGCCGCCAGCCCTTCACCGTCTACGGGCTGCTGCGCACCGGTGACAGCCTCGCACCGGTCTCGGCGCCGGCCGTCGGGGCCTCGCTGATGGCGTTCATCGCGGTCTATTTCTTCGTCTTCGGCGCGGGCACCTATTACATCCTGCGGCTGATGGGTCAGCGCCCCGGCGGCGGACCGCGCGACGTGGAAGGCCCGACCCGGAGCGCCGGGATCACGCCCGCCCCGCAGTTCGGACGCGACGCGGTCGCGCCGGGCGAATAAGGAGGACACGCCATGGAATTCGATCTTGCATTCATCTGGGCCGGGCTCATCGCCTTTGCCGTGCTGACCTACTTGATCCTCGACGGCTTCGATCTGGGCGTCGGGATCCTGTTCCCGCTGGCCGGGTCCGAGACCGACCGCGACACCGCCATGAACTCGGTCGCGCCGGTCTGGGACGGCAACGAGACGTGGCTGGTGCTGGGGGGCGGCGGGCTGTTCGCGGTGTTTCCGCTGGCCTACGCGGTGGTGATGCCGGCGCTCTACATGCCGATCACGCTGATGCTGCTCGGCCTCGTCTTTCGGGGCGTTGCATTCGAATACCGCTGGAAGACGCAAAAGTGGAAGCCCGTCTGGGATGTCGCCTTCGTCGGCGGTTCGGTGCTGGCGGCGCTGTGCCAGGGCATCGCGCTCGGCGCGCTGGTGCAGGGGATCGAGGTCGCGGACCGCGCCTATGCGGGGGGCTGGTGGGATTGGCTGACGCCGTTCTCGTTGCTCACCGGCGTGGCGGTCGTCACCGGTTATGCGCTTCTGGGGGCGACTTGGCTGGTGCTCAAGACCGAAGGCGGTCTGCAACAGCGGATGCGGCGCCTGGCGGGTCCGCTGGCGCTGGCCACGCTGGCGCTGATCGGGGCGGTCAGCCTGCTGACCCCGTTCCAGGACCCGGTCTATTTCGACCGCTGGTTCAGCTTCCCCGCCGCGCTTTATTCCGCCGTGGTGCCGGTGATGCTGTTCTTCGCGGCCATGTACCTGTTCCGCGGGCTGGCAGCAAACAGCGACCATGCCCCCTTCGTCGCCAGCCTCGCGCTTTTCGTGATCAGCTTCATCGGCATCGGGATCAGCTTTTACCCGATGATGGTGCCGCCCGCGCTGACCATCCAGGCGGCGGCGGCCCCGCAATCCAGCCTCGCCTTCGCGCTGGTGGGCGCGCTGATCCTCGTGCCGATCATTCTGGCCTACACGGGCTATGCCTACTGGGTGTTCCGCGGCAAGGTCCGGCCCGGGGATGGATACCACTGATGCGCCCGACCATGAAACGTGTACTGTGGTTCATCACCTTCTGGGCACTCGGCGTCGGGACGCTCGCCGTCGTGGCGCTCGTGATCCGCCTTTTCCTTTGATACGACTACGGAGACCGATATGACACAAGATCAGGCACAATCCGCCACCATCGAGAACTGGACGCCGCAAGAGCTGATGGCGGCGTTTGACGCAGGTGAAGTCGCGATCATCGATGTACGCACGCCGCAGGAATACGCGTTCGAGCATATCCGCGGTGCGCTTCTGGCACCGCTTGCGACGTTCGAGCCACGGCACCTGCCAGCGCAGGACGGCAAGCGGCTGGTCTTTCATTGCGGATCGGGCGTGCGGTCCCGCAAGGTGGCCGAGGCGTGCCTTGCGGCCGGCATGCATCCGGTGGCGCATCTCGACGGGGGCTTCGGCGCGTGGAAGGCCGCGGGCCTGCCGTATGTCACGATCGATCCGTCGACGGGCAGCAACAAGATGGTGACACCCGACAAGACCTGATCCACCGGCCCGGTCACGAGGGTCGGGGCGCGGCCTCTCGCAGGGCCGCGGCCAGTTCCCGAAACTCCGGCACCCGCGCAGAGTTGGGCCTCCAGATCATGACGACCCGGCGCGGGGCGGCCGCGGGGGCGGGCACAAGGGCGATATCATGGCCATCCGCGATCCCGGCCTCGACCGCGATGCGGGGCAGCATGGTGATGCCCAGTCCCGTCTCGACCATGGCGACAAGCGTGTGCAGGCTCGTCGCGGCAAAGCTGCGATCCTCGTGGATATCGCCGGGATCGAAAGCGGAAAGGGCGTGGCGCTGAAGGCAATGCCCGCGCTCGAGCAGCATCATCGGCCGAGCTGCAAGATCCGGCCCACTTACCGATGCCATGTTGGCGAGCGGATGCGCGCGGGCACAGGCCAGCAGATAGCCATCCTCGAACAGATCCTCGTAGGCCAGATCGCCGATATCGAACGGCAGCGCCACGATCGCCGCATCGAGCCGCCCGTCCGACAGCCCGTCGATCAGCGCCTCGGTCAGATCCTCGCGCAGGTAGAGTTTCAGATCGGGATAGTTGCGGCGCAGATGTGGCATGACCTGTGGCAAAAGGTAGGGCCCGACCGTCGGAATCACCCCCAGCCGCAAATCCCCGGAAAGGGGTTTCCCGCTGGCCTGTGCCAGATCGACCAGATCCTCGGCCTCGCGCAGGATGCGGCGCGCGCGCGCGGCGATCTCGGTGCCGATCGGGGTCACGATCACCTGCCGCTTGGTGCGCTCGGCCAACGTCACGCCGAAGAGTGCTTCAAGTTCCTGCACGCCTTTGCTCAATGCGGACTGTGTGACATGGCAACGTTCGGCGGCCCGCCCGAAATGCAGTTCGTCGGCAAGCGCGACAAGGTAAGACAGGTGGCGCAGCTTCGGCAGATTGACCATCAGTCATGCCCTTTTGGAATTATCACGACAACTTTAATTCGTTTCACGAATGTAGTGCAAGCCGTTAGATACATGACGCACGCACAGCAAACAGGAGACGACACCATGACCACGGACACTCAGATCTCTCTGCCCCGGCTCAACGAGCCTGCGCCAGATTTCACCGCGCCCACCACGCATGGCCAGAAGTCGCTCAGCGATTATCGCGGCAAATGGCTTGTGCTGTTCTCGCATCCGGCGGATTTCACACCGGTCTGCACGACGGAATTCGTCGGGTTCGCCGGCCGGGCCAAGGACTTTGCCGCGATCGATTGCGCGTTGCTGGGCCTGTCGATCGACAGCCATTACGCGCACATCGCGTGGACGCGCAACATCAAGGACAATTTCGGCGTTGATATCCCGTTTCCGATCATCGCGGACCTGTCGATGCAGGTCGCGCATGCCTACGGCATGATCCAGCCGGGCGCGTCGGATACCGCAGCGGTACGCGCGACCTTCGTGATCGACCCGGAAGGCGTATTGCGCGCGATGCTTTACTATCCGATGACCAATGGCCGCTCGGTCGACGAGATCTACCGCCTGGTGCAATCGCTGCAGACCTCGACCGCGCATGGCGTCGCCACGCCGGAGGCCTGGCAGCCGGGCGACAAGGTGATCGTGCCGCCCCCCGCCACCGCCGCCGCAGCCGAAACCCGCGCCGGAGAAGGCTACGAGACCACCGATTGGTACTTCTCGACCCGCGATCTTTGACACCGGGCATACGCGGGTGGCGGTGCTTGTCCGCCGTCCCGCAGCCCTATCGGCCACAAGGAGTTCCGACATGACACAGCCCATCGTCAAACCGTTTTACGACACCGCCACCGGAAGCTGGCAATACGTCTTTCATGACCCCGACACGCGCGAGGGCGCGATCGTCGATCCGGTGCTGGATTACGATCCGAATGCGGGCGCCATGGGCACCCGCCGCGCCGACGAGATCCTTGCCTACGTCGCCGAGGAAGGGCTGACGATCACGTGGATCCTCGACACGCATCCGCATGCCGATCACTTCTCGGCCGCCCCCTATCTCAAGGACCGGCTCGGCGCGCCTACGGCGATCGGCGAGAAGGTCGTGGATGTTCAGAAATTGTGGAAGGGGATCTATAATCTTGGGGACGATTTCCGCACCGATGGCGCACACTGGGATCGGCTTTTTGCCGATGGCGAGACCTTCTTGGTCGGCGGGATCGAGGTCGAGGTGCTGTTCACCCCCGGCCACACGCTGGCCTCCATCGCCTATGTGGCCGGCGACTCGGCTTTCGTGCATGACACGCTGATGATGCCGGATTCGGGCACCTCGCGGGCGGATTTTCCGGGCGGGGATGCGGCCATCCTGCATGACAGCATCGAGCGCATCTTGGCCCTGCCGGATGACACGCGCGTCTTCGTCGGTCACGACTACGCGCCGGGTGGCCGGGAGCCGCTCTGCGAAAGCACGGTACGCCAGCAGCGCGAGACCAACATCCACATTCGCGACGGGTTCGCGAAGGCCGACTATGTCGCAACACGCGACAAACGCGATGCGACTTTGCCCCTGCCCGAGCTGATGCTCGCCGCGCTGCAGGTCAACATTCGTGGCGGTCGTCTGCCCGAACCCGAAGCGAACGGACAGCGCTACCTAAAGATCCCGCTCAACCAGTTCGAGGGCGATTTCTCGGAGTGATCTGAACGAACGCCCCGGTTTGATGCCCGCCCTTGCACGCGCGCACCGATGGAGAGCTTCTAACACATGCTCAAGGTCGAGCTGGTTTATCACCGCGTTTACACCCCACAGGACGAAGCGCACCGGGAAATCTTCGCCTCCATCGAGGGATTCTAAAGTTCACGCCGCCTGCACTCCCCTATAGGCTACGAATCACCGGCCGACATGAAGCGTATGGCGGCGTGACCCCCGTCCACTTTTTCAGGGCAGGATCACTTATCACCAATCGTCATAGGCTTTTCAGGTAGCCTCGATCTGCTTGCGATGCGAGGAAAAGGTGACTGGACGGGCGTGCGCCTCGACGGTGGATGCATCGATCGAGTACGTCGCGGGAGAAGTGTTTGAATACAGGATTGTCTGCATGCTGCCTTGGATACATTTGGCGACGGCGACCGCGCCGCAGGGCGACACGCTCCGGTTGATGCGGCGGGGGGACGAGTTCTCGATCCGGATAGACGGGGGCAACGAGCTTATGAACAGCCGCCTGGGCGGCTCGGAAGAGGCGCTCGCCACCTTTTCGCTCGCGCGGCTTGCCGGCCGCGCAGCACCGCGCGTGCTGATCGGGGGCCTCGGCATGGGGTTCACGCTGCGCGCGGCACAAGCGGCCGCACCGGGCGATGCGCGGCTGATCGTGTCCGAGATCGTGCCCGAGCTTGTCGACTGGGCCGGGCACCACATGGCAGCGGTGTTCGGTGACTGCCTCTCGGACCCGCGCGTTGAGATCCGGACCGGTGATGTCGGGGCTGCGATCTGCGCGGAAACGGGCGCGTTCGACGCCATCCTGCTCGACGTCGATAACGGCCCTGACGGGTTGACGGTGGCGGGCAACGACGCGCTTTACAGCGAGGCTGGATTGAAGGCCGCGCGCCGGGCGCTCACCGCCGGGGGCGTTCTCGCCATCTGGTCGGCGGCGCCGGATCAGGCGTTTGCAAAGCGCCTCTCGCGGTGCGGCTTTGATGTCAGCGAGCAAAAAGTGCGCGCCGGGCGCACGAAGCGCGGCGCGCGCCACACGATCTGGATTGCGCTGCGCAGTGGACACTGAGACCCGTCTCGCCCCCTGGCAGAGACCGCCCGCCACGTGGCTACGCCAGCCATTCAAGATTGCCGCTGATCGCCTCATGAGGCAATGTCCAGACTGAAATGCCATCAAGAGTTCGATAGCCCGATCACATGTCCAAGAAAACCCTGAACCGCGCGAACCTCGAAAAACTGGGGCCGGAACGGCTCGCCGCATTGGTCATGGACCTGGTGAAAGGGAACGCCGCGCTCCAGCGCCGGGCGCGGATGGAGCTCAGCGCGGCACAGGGCCCGAAGGAGGTGGCGGCGGATCTGCGCAAACGGTTCGCGTCGCTCCGGCGCGCGACGAGCTTCGTGGACTGGCGCCAGCAAAAAGCCCTCGTCAAGGATCTGCGCGGCCTTTTGTCCATGATCGAGACCACGGTTGCGCCGCATGATCCCGATGAAGCCTTCGATCTGCTCTGGTCCTTCCTTCTGCTGGCCCCGTCGATTCACGAGCGCACCGATGACAGCAACGGGTCGGTCGGCGATGTCATGGGCGATGCCGTGGACATGATCGCGCAGCTGACGCCACGGATCACCATCGACAGCAAGGCTCTGGCCGAGCGGGTACTCGATGCCGTCGCGGATGCCGGCTACGGAGAGTTCGACGGTATCATCCCGGCCACGGCCCAGGCGCTTGGCGATGACGGGCTCGAGCACCTCAAACACATCACGCATGCATGGCAGGCCGCCCCGCCCAGCGAAGAGGCGCTGGAGCTGTATCGAGGCTTTGGC
This sequence comes from Roseovarius tibetensis, assembly GCF_050896375.1. Taxonomy (NCBI): domain Bacteria; kingdom Pseudomonadati; phylum Pseudomonadota; class Alphaproteobacteria; order Rhodobacterales; family Roseobacteraceae; genus Roseovarius; species Roseovarius tibetensis. The sequence continues at coordinate 10,357 of NZ_JBPBBB010000047.1, read as the reverse complement.
CTGCGCGCCGCGCCCGAGGAGAGCCTCCGCTGCAACAAGGAGCTGACCGCGTCGGTCATCCTCGCGGATATCGCCGATGCGCAGGGCGACGTCGATGCCTACATGGCGCGCTATTCCGCCGAACAATTGACCTATGGCACCATCGCGCCCGATGTCGCGCGCCGCCTGCTGGACGCGGGCCGCGTGGAGGAAGCGCATGACATCATCACTCGCGCCCGCGCCGCCGAGGCGGACGGCCCGTTCCGGATGTTCCGCCATGATCTCGACGAGGTTTACGAGGCCTGCCTCGAACGGCTGGACAGGCCCGAGGATCTCAAAGCACATCTCTGGGCCACCTTCGAGGAGACGCTCAGCGCCCGCGCTTTGCGGAAATATCTGGAATTGCTACCGGATTTCGAGGACATGGAGGCCGAGGAACAGGCCCTCGCCCACGCCGAGTCCTATCCGCATACCGGCGCCGCGCTGAGCTTTCTCATCGATTGGCCCGCGCGTGACCGCGCGGCACGGCTCGTGCTCGCACGGGCCGAGGCGCTGGATGGCAATGCCTATCACATTCTTTCCGATGCCGCCGACGCCCTCGAGGCCGCGCACCCGCTTGCCGCGACCGTCATGCGCCGCGCCATGGTGCGCGACACGCTCGATGGTGGAAAATCAAAACGCTACCGCCACGCCGCGCGCCACCTTGCCGAATGCAAGACCTGCGATGCCGTCATAAACGATTACACTCCCTTCCCGACGCACAGGCAGTTTGTCGACACCCTCAAGGAGAAACACGGCCGCAAATATAGCTTCTGGCAGCTGGTCAATGAGTAAGCCCGACTTGGTGCTGATTTTTGTGCGCATGACCACGAATGCCCGGTTGCAACCCTTTTCTGCGGGTCGCAACCGAGAGCTTTGCGGATGCAGCATTCGCCATGAAGGGCGGATTCTGTGGAAAAACTCACCGCGTGGGTCGGTGGTGCCAGATCATCAGAAAATCATCCCGCGAGAGTGCTTTTCTGCAAACAACGTGTGCCAAGCGCCCTACTAAAAGAACGGGATCGCAAGTTTCCAAGGCGATTTTCGGGTGGCTGAGTTTTCAACAGAATCGGCGGGTTCCGGTCTTTCGCTGCGATGCGCCTGAATGTCGGCTCCAATTCATGAGGACTCGACAATTTGCCTGTGTCGTTTCTTGTCAAGCCCGAAGTGTCGCTATTACCAAAGACGATTGACCCGGCACGCATGAGAAGTGTCACCGAGAGTTGGCCTGATTGCCACCTTCCCCTGACGCAATTCTTTTGGATGGAACGAACCGCGTTTCTGCACGTTCATGTACAGGTCAGCGGACAAGCGATCGGTACTCGATTCCCCGCCCGACCCAAGGAGATTTTCCAATGAAGACGCTTCTCTCGACAACGGCCATGGTGCTCGCGCTTGGCTTCCCGGCGATGACGTTGGCGCAAGAAGCGGCCCCAGCGGCCGAGGCGCAGGCTCAAGCGAAAAGCACGGATATGTCCGGCTTTCTGGCCGAGCGCGGCCAGTCCGATGTCAACGCCTCGGATCTGATGGGGCACGACGTCTACGCGCGCCGCATTTCGGACGAAACTCAGGTCTCCGACGACCAGGCCTCCATCAGCGCGGACGGCACGCACGTCATGAAAAGGATGGACGCGTCCACCCTCAATGACATGGACAATATCGGGCAGGTCAACGAGATCGTGCTTTCGGAAGATGGACAGGTCCGTGCGCTCGTCATCGGTGTTGGCGGCTTTCTCGGCGTAGGCGAACGTGATGTCGCCGTTACCATGGATCAGGTCACATTCGCATACAACACGCAGGACGCGTCGGAGATGTACGTGGTCGTCAATACCGGCACAAGCATGCTGAAAACTGCGCCCGGCTACGATCACACCGCGATGCAAGGCGATGCATCCGACGCCACGGATCGCATGGCCGTGCAAGCCTCTGATGAAACCCGGACAGAGCAGGTGTCGCTGACCGCACCCGAGATGGAGCGGGAGGGCTACCGACGTGTCAGCGGCAGCGAGATATCGACGGAAATGGTGATGGGCAAGACCGTCTACGATGTGAAAGAGACCGATGTCGGCACCGTGACCGACATTATCCTTGATGACGCCGGCATGGGCACGGAAGTCGTCATCGATTTCGGCGGATTTCTGGGAATGGGCAAAAGCCAGGTCGCGATCGCCTACGACGAGCTGACCTTCCTGATCAACGACGACGAGGATGATGTCCGTCTTTATGTCGATGCGTCCAAAGAACAGATCCAGAGCCGCCCGAAGCATGTTGCGATGTGATGCCGCTTGACATGTCGGCCGTGTCGCGACCGACATGATCGAAAGATGCCTCGAAACGTCCATGAAGAAGGCCGCACAAGTGTTTGTGCGGCTTTTCTTTTTTTATTGGGTGGCTGATCAGCCGTCGTGATGGGGCATGTCCTTGGTCGTCTCGAGGTTGACACGCAGGTCAGAGGCGTCGGCCTTGCGCGGGATTTGCAAGAAAGAAACGGACCATCTGCGCGGAGGCGTCCGGACCCTTGCTGTCGGTATAGGATCCGGCCTTGCGACCACCTGACCAGGCATGGCCCGCATCCTCGATTATCCACAGCTCGATCAGGATCGCCCCGTCGGGTCCGGCATAGTCGCTGCGGACATATCCCCGGCCCCTCACGGTGCGATTGCCCACCTTTGCAGGCACGGCATCGCTGCCCATGGCCGCGGCAATGATTGTGTCTGCATTCGACGGATGGACCGTGCTGTCCGCGTCGCCCTGAAAGACGATCCGCCGCACGCGACGCGCCGGTGCCGCGAAGACCGGGGCGCCGGGCGGTGTCGCGCCGCCCTTGCGCATCACCCTCATCGCCGAGATCACGTTGCGGGCCGTGCCACGGGCCAAGCCGGAATGTATCCCTGCCGCCGAGAAGATATCGGGATAAACATCCGCGAGTATCGCTGTCATCCCGCCGCCCGCCGAAAGCCCGGCCACAAAGACGGCATCGCGGTCGAGGCCGAATTCGCGCATCAGCTTGCGGGTCAGCGAGGCAAGGATCGCGGGCTCGCCGGCGCCACGCTGCTGATGGGCCGGTTTGAACCAGTTCCAGCACGACGCCGCATTGTGCCGCGCGGATTGCGACGGGTACGCGATGACCAGCCCGTGCTTTTCGCCCAATGCGTTCATGTGCGTGCCAAGGGCGAAGTCGTCGGCGCCCTGATTGCAGCCGTGCAGCATCAGGATCAGCCCCGCGGGGCGTTTCGGGTTGGAGGCAGGGACATAAAGCTTGTACCCGCGCGCGCCGCTGGCGCTGCGATGCGTTCTGGCTAGATACTGCGCGCCGTCCGGGATCCGCGGCGTCGGGGCCAGCCGTGCGGGCGTACCTGCGGTCTTGGGTCGCTTGCACGTGCGCGAGCGGGACGTCTTGGCGAGAGGTTTGGCCGTCAGCTTGCGGGCCGGCTTGACCATGGCCGCGGTCATCGTTTTCTGGATCCTGCCCAAAGCCTTGGGGGGCCTGGCAAGACGCATCAGGCGTTTGGCCCGGCGCAAGGTCTTCGAGAACGCGTTTTTCACGGGGCGGCATCCTTGATCGGTGGGACAGGTCTCGACATGAGAACAACTCGGCCCGAGTAGATACGCGTTCTGGACGCCGCCGCACTGATACAGGTTGGACACGCGCGAGCGATCGTTGACCGGCGGCGCGTTTTGCAGGTCTTGGTTTGCGCACGTGCTCCGGTCGACCCTCGGCACAAAAACATCTTGTCAGAGGCTGCTGTAGGTTAGCATCCCAAGTCGCGCCACATTGTAAATCTTTTCTGTGCGGTGGTGTTTGAGGTCCTCGCGACCCAGAGCTGACCGATCAAGAATACTCAGGAAAGGAAATACAATGAACCAGATTGTCTACATCGTCGGCGCTGTCGTCATCGTCATCGCGATCCTCAGCTTCATAGGTCTCGGCTGAACACCCGCCCAATTGAGGGATTTTTCCAGTGACCCTGCAGAAGCCGGGCCAGACGCCTGTCGGCATGAGTGAACGCCACGCCTTTCAGCTTCTGCTGCCGCAGCATACGGAGCTTTTGCGCCGCCGCGCGCTGAAGCTCACCGGCAACGCACATCGCGCCGAGGATCTGGTTCAGGACACCCTTCTCAAGGCTTGGGCCAACCGGGACAGGTATCGTCCGGATACCGGTTTGCGCCCATGGCTGTTCACGATCCTGCGCAACACGTTCCTTTCCGGCCTGCGAAAATCCCGACGCGAGGTCGAAGACATCGATGACGTGCGGGCCGGCGCCTTGTCCGAAGAGCCGGCGCAGGAACACGCCCTCGCGCTGAAAGAGTTGATTTGCGTTGTCGCCCGGCTGCCCCTTGGCCAGCGGCGCGCGCTCGTCCTGGTCGGGGCATACGGGTTTTCGCAAGTGGAAGCCGCCAATGCCTGCAAGTGCACCATCGGCACGATCAAGAGCCGGGTCAGCCGGGCCAGAGCCACGCTTGGCCAGGTCCTCGCGCCTGACGAAAAGGGGCACCCTGCCCAAACGCCGCATGTCCGGATTGTGCCGGGATCAATGAGACGGTTGGACGATCTTTTCCGGCGTTGCTGAAGGCGACCCCGGTCATATGGTTGCATGGACCCGAGGAGAACGGTCATGATGTCCGCACCGACAATCCTGCGGCCAGGCGAGACCTGCTGGCGCATCGAGACGGCAGATCGCCTCGGCGTCATCGTCGATGCGGCGGATTATTTCATCGCTCTGCGCGACGTTCTGAAACAAGCGCAGCACAGCGTCATCATGATCGGCTGGGAGTTCGACACGCGGATCGCGCTTGATCCGCGCATCGACAGCGGCGCCGAGCCGAACCGCTTTGGCAGTTTCCTCAGCTGGCTTGTCCGCCGGCGTCCCGATCTCAGGATCCATCTTCTGCAATGGGATGTCGGTCTGGTGTCGATCCTTGGGCGAGGCTCGACGCCGCTCAGGCTCGCCGATTGGATGATCGGACGCAAGATCCGCCTGAAACTCGACAATGCCCATCCCGCGGGTGCGGCGCATCATCAAAAGATCATCGTCATCGATGACGTGCTTGCCTTTTGTGGCGGCATAGACGCCACTGCCGACCGATGGGACACGTGTGCGCACGAGGATGACAGCCCGTTTCGGAAACGGCCCACCTCGAAGCGCGCGTACGGGCCCTGGCACGATGCGACCTGCGCGGTCGACGGTGCGGCGGCGCGCGCACTGGGAGAACTGGCGCGCACGCGGTGGGAGCATGCAACGGGTGAAAAGATGCCGCCGCCGCCCGCCGTCGCGCCGTTATGGCCCGACAGCGTTGATCCCTTATTGAAGGGGGCCGGCGTCGCAATCTCGCGCACGGCCCCGGCCTATGCCGGGCGCGGGGCGGTCCACGAGATTGAGGCACTTTACCATGCGATCATCGCCGCCGCCCGGCGAACGCTTTACATCGAGAGCCAGTACTTCGCGTCACGGCCCTTGGCCGAGGCGATTGCCGCGCGCCTGACCGAACCCGACGGTCCCGAAATCGTGGTGATCAATCCCGAGGTGGCCGATGGCTGGCTCGAGGAAAAGGCGATGGGATCGGCCCGCGCGCGATTGCTTGATGTCGTGACCCGGGCCGACGTTTACGGCCGCTTCAGGCTCTACACGCCCGTGACACGCGGCGGGACCCCGATCTATGTCCATGCCAAGATCGTCGTCATGGACGACACGCTTCTGCGGATCGGGTCATCCAACCTCAACAACCGTTCGCTGGGGTTCGATACCGAATGCGATCTGTCGGTCGAGGTCACGCTAGGCATGACCAACGAGGAAGAGTGCAGGTCGAAAATCGGCGGCTTCCGAACCGCGCTCATCGCCGAGCATCTGGGCGTCGCGCCTCGGACGGTGATGGACACGATTGACGCTGAGAACGGCTCGTTGATCGCGGCGATCGAGGCGTTGCGCGGCAAAGGGCGATCGCTGGTGCCCTTTGTCGCGCCCGAGTTCGGCACTGTCACAGATTCCGTTCTGGGAGAGAACGATCTGCTAGATCCCGAACGACCGGCGCATCGCTGGCGGTCCTTTCAGCCACACGCGCTCTGGACCTCGCTGACGGGTCGAAAAAGACCAGCCTAGCCGTAGGCGGCCGTCACTGTGTCTTTAGCTTTCCGAGGCCGCGTGCGCATCTGTCTCGCTGCTGTCGGTCACGGGATCGCCGGTCCAGGGCGAGGCATATCGATCGACGAGAAAGCTCGTTGCGCCATGAAGAAGCGCGGATGCGAAAATCGTGTACGCCATCAGGGCCCAGAGCTGATCCTCGTTGACGAATTCCATGTGACCGGTCGCATATCCGACGTAATACACCGACCCGATCCCGCGGACCCCGAAGAACCCCACGATCAGCCGGTCGCCCGAGGACATCCCGGTTCCAAGCAAGGAGAGCCAACCGACCAGCGGCCGGATGACCAGAAGCAGGCCGAACCCGATCAATGTGTGCCACCAGTCCAGAACATGCCACAGGGCCGGAAGGATGCTGCCCAGCATGATCAACAGGATCGCCGTCAGCGCATGCTCGAGTGCTTCGCTGAACACATGCAGGCGCTTGTGAAAGTGATGTCCTCTGTGGACACGCCGGCACATGAGACCGGCTGTGAACGCCCCGATGAAACCATAGCCTTCCGCCAGTTCGACGATGCCGTAGCAAAGAAGGACCGCGCCGAGGGCGAGTACGCCGGGGCCGCCGGTCTCCAGCGCGCGGCTGCCCCAGCTGGAAAACAGGCTCCGTCCCAGAAGCCAGCCGATCAGCGCCCCGACCAGCGCCCCCACCACGATGCGGTAGATCACGTCGCGTGCGATCCATTCCAGCAGCCATGCCGACGGATCGGCCCCCTGGGCCGCGATGATCAGCCCGAGATAGACGAACGGAAAGGCAAGCCCGTCATTCAGCCCGGCCTCGGCCGTCAGTGTGAACCGCACAGGATGTTCGCGGCCTTCGCCCGGGGGGCCCACCTGCACATCCCCGGCAAGCACCGGATCGGTGGGCGACAGGACCGCGCCCAGAAGAACCGCACCGGCGACGGTCATCCCGGCCAGCGCCCATCCAAGCAGGGCGACCGCGAGGATCGTCAGCGGCATCGCGAGCAGGAGCAGACGCACGGTCGGGCGCCACCTGTGCCAGCTGCTGATGTTGTCGATCCGAAGCCCGGTGGCGAAAAGCACCACGATGACCACGACCTCGCTGACCATCTCCCATATCCTGGGCGACACCGTCGGATCGAGCACTGGCGGCATGCCGGGAATGACCGCGAAACTCGCCAGCCCGAGGATCATCAGGACACCGGCAGAGGATGCGCCGCGCAGGAACCTGACGCGTGGCAGAAGGTAGGCCACGAAGACCGCCGCGCCCACGGCCGCCATCAGGAGGTGGGTCGATGAAAACTCGAAAAACGGTTCGGCTTCGGACATCTCGCGTCAATTCTCTGTCGATTGAAAGCCTGAAGGTACCGAGGCTTGCGCGCTCTTGCGGGCATCCGGGCCTGCCGAGATGGATCGATCGGGCCTCTCGGGGATGAAAGGCACCGCATCCGAAAACGGATGCGGCGGGATCCCGTCAGTGATGGTTCGTGGTCCCGCGGCTGGCGGGTGCCGCGTTGCGCCATGATGAGGACCCCTTGCAGCGGCGGCAGATCCGGTCACCGAAGCCGTCGCTCAGGAAGGTGGCCTTGCACCTCAGGCAGCTGCGTTCCTTGGGCGCATCACGCAACGCGCGCAATGGCTCGTGCAGGGCGTCGTTTTCATTTTTCATGGCGGATCTCTTGCTAATGGCGATCAAACCGCCATGATCGACATGCGGCAGGTGGCCGTTCGGGATATGTCCATGTGTGCGGATCAGATGATCCTCACGCCTTGGGTTTCGGCTTTTCCGGGGTGTTGGCCGTATCCTTGCCGGGCTTTGCCTTGTCCGGCGTCTTGGCCTTGTCGAGGGCCGTTTCCTTGTTCGTCAGATCCTTGAAAGACATGGATGTCTCCTTTTTTAATCGCCGTCATGCAGGCTCGGAACCGAGCCTCGATGCGGATGTGAGATGAACTCCCGTTTTGCATTGTCGGGGCCCGCAGGGTGCAGGGCCGGGCTTCGGCCGACGTCAGTATGTCTTGTTGTCTTGGGCAGTGTCGGTGACCGCGTTCGCCCCCGCGGCGACATCGCGCCCCAGCCCGGCCGTCGTGTTGCAGCCCGCAAGCGCAAGGGATGTAACCGCCACGGCCAGTATCACGGGCAGCGTGGCAAACCTCTGGATCTTCATGTCGGTGTCTCCGGGTGTGAGAGGCCAGCAGCATTTGCCATCCTCTCGGACCCAACTGAACACCGATTTTCACACGCGCGCACTAACCTGCATCAGTTTTGCCCTGACCGGATCGAGGCAATTGTCGACAACGGCGTCACACCAAATGACTTCAGATTTTTGGTACAAGTGTTTCGGCGTATCCGTGTCGGGTGACCTAGGCTCCCATCCCGTGGCGTCTGGCAGGGCCCTCGCGCATCGCAAGGATCACGGACCCGTCACCGCAGCAGCGGCCCGTCCTGGTCGAGATAGGCGATATCAAAACCCGCGAGCTTCGCCAGCCGGTCGAGATCGTCGAAGGTCACGCGCCCCTTCTGGAACGTGACCAGACCCTCGTCGCGCAGATGACGCAGGACACGGTTCACATGCACCGCGCTCAGCCCGAGCGCGTCGGCAAGATGATATTGCGTCATCGGACAGTCATAGCCGGACTTGTCGCCCACCCCGATCAGGATCAGCCGCGCGCCAAGTTCCAGCAGGAAATGCGCCATGCGCTCCTCGGCCGAGCGGCGGCCGAGATTGACGAGGTGTTCCACCACCATCGCCTCGTCCCGCGAGGCCGCCCAGAGAATGGCGGTGGCAAGGCGCGGGGCCTGCGCGAAGGCATCCAGAATGTCGGATGCGAGGACTTCGGTCGCCTCGATGCGCGTCGCCGCCTCGACGGTGTGATCGGCGGTGCGGAACAGGATGCTGCGCAGCCCCAGGAAATCGCCGGGGATCTGGAAGTCCACGATCTGCCGCTCGCCATCCGGCAACAGCTTGTAGGAACACGCCCATCCCTCGGCCAGCACGAAGGCCGACGCGTTCGATTGCCCCTCGTGGATCATTTCATGCCCGGCCTTGAAGGTCCGGCGGCGTCGATGAAACACCGAAAGCGTTTCAAGATCGACCTGCGACAAGGCGACGAAGGCCGAAAGCTTGCGTGTCAGTGGGCTGTCGAGGGGCAAATCAATGTCTTTCATGAAAAAGCGATGGCATTGGGCAGTGACGGAACAGGTCGATAAATGCGGGCGTCAGACTGATCTGTGTCAGCCCGTCGCGGCGCAAGACGCGTAGGATCGGGTCATGTTGCTGGTCAATGCGGACCTGCGCAGAATTCCCCGATCTGAAAGTGACCCCGACATGCCCCGCCCCGACGATATTCCCGGAACCGCCGCGCTGGCCATCTGCGAATCGCTTCTGCTGGCGTTGAACGATCATAACATCCTTCCCGAGAAAGAGATCGTCGGAATACTCACCGACGCGGCCGCGTCGCATGCAAATGCGCCGCAAGGCGACGAGGATGCGCTGCACGCAGCCGTGGCCGATCTGATCAATGGCATCATCGCGGGCGGCAACTCCGTGCGCCGGCCGTGAGGGCCGACGCCGTGGCAGGCGTCACACATTACCGGTGACAACCAGAAAGAGAACGGCCCCGAGGCCGCCGCTGGGCCCGTGGCCCCAGAAGCGGCTGTGCCGCCATCTGGGTAGCGTGCCGCTCAGTGCGAGAACGAGGATGATGACGAGAATGGTACCGAGCATGGGGGATTCCTTTTCACGGATTGGTTGAACGGGTCCCGGATCTGGCACTTGGAAGCCCCGCCGCGGGGACACGTCACGGCGGGGCCATCCGGCGGCAGCGTCATCTCCTGCGGGATGAACAGGTTGCCGCGCGCCGAATAGGGGTGCGGACCTGCCTGTCGCACGTGCTTGCAGGCGCTCCGGTGACCGGCATCTTCGGCGACGTCATCGACTGCCCAAGAAGTGCCGGTGCGGTCGCGCGATCGGCACCGTGCAGGCAGTTTCGCCGATTATTGCGCGCCCGGCACTAATCCAGATCAGCCTCGGCGACCTGTTCGTGCCGTATTGAGCCACAAGGGCGCATGTTGCGCCTGTAACAATAAAGGGCTTCTAATGTATAAAGCTGCAATCTTCTCAGTGTTCGCGATCACCGCACCTCTGGGTGCCTCTGCCGCGACCGGGTTGTGTCTCGAAAGTGGTGGAAATTCTCCGGCGACGTCCTCCGAGCGGTTTGATTTGCGCTTGATCAAGCAGCGA
>NZ_JBPBBB010000046.1:0-21283 GCF_050896375.1 Roseovarius tibetensis | reverse complement strand
GCGCTTGCGCACCAATGCCCATGCGGTCCCAGACCTCCGCGGCCACGCCGCGCAGCAGATCGAGCGCGCCCGAGAAATTCCCCGCGGCCGCGACCAGCCGGCCAAAGCGCAGGATCAGCTCCTGTGCGCCGATCACCAGCGCGACAAAGGGCAGCCGGATGAGCGCGCCGCGCAACACCGCCAGCGCCGTGGCAAGCCCCCGCACGCTGAAGGCCGCAGCAATCAGCCCCGCAACAAAGCGCCCGGCCACGAGCCCCGCGACCGCGGCCAGCGTCGCGGCAAGCCGGTCGAGATTGTCCAGCACGGATGCGATGGCACGACCCACGGGCCCGCTCCGCGCGGCCAGCGCCGCCATGGCTTCTGCCACGACTTCGAGCGCGGGCGCGGCCGCGACGGCCAGCTGGTTGGCCAGCCCGCGCCAGATCAGCCCCAGCCGTGAGATCGCATCATTGGTCCGCTCGATCTGGGCGGCATCCTGTTCGGAGACCACCACCCCGAAAGCGCGCATGTCCGCGGTCGCTTGGCGCAGCGTCGCGGTGTCGATCCGGCTCATCGCGATGGAGCCTTCCTCGCCGAAAAGCTGACCCGCGACAGCGGCGCGCTGGGCGACCGGCACGAACTCCGCGATCGCCGCGTTGATCGCGCCGACACGCCGGTCCAGCGGCAGGGCTATCAGTGTGGTGGCAGACAGGCCCAGCCGGTCGAGCGCATCGGCCGCCGGCCCGGTCCCGGCCGCCGCCTGGCTGAGCCGGCGCGTCAGATCCTTCGTCGCCTGCTCGATGCCCGACATCGAAATACCCGCCAGTTCGCCCGCGCGCTCCAGCGTCTGGATGCTTTCGACGGTGGTGCCCAGCGATTGCGCCAGCTTGGCTTGCGCATCGACGGCCTGCAGCCCGGAGCGGATCATGGCCGTGGCGGCGGTGGCCGCGGCGGCCGCCCCCGCCGCGGCCGCAATCCGCAGCCGGCGAAAGAACCGGTCAGCGCGCGCATTGGCCGCCTCCATTTCCGAGCTCAGGCGCTGGAAGGCGGTGGCCCCGTCTTCGCCGATGCCTTTCAGTTCGGCCCGGACCTGCCGGCCGCCCTCGGCGGCCAGCCGCACCGTGACCTGTTTGACAGCACTGGTCATTGGGCCTCCGATCCCTGTTGCTTTGCGTTCGGGGTGTGGATGGTCACTGCGGGCGCTGCGCCCGGATCTGCGCGTTGAGCGCGCGCACCATCGTCGCCTCGATCACCGGCAGAAGCTCCACCGCCGCCCTGCGGTCGAGCCCGTTTGCGTCGGCCATCGCCAGCACTGCGCCCATGTCCCAGCCGACGACCGCGCCGCCCGAGACGCGCAACTGGCCGGTGGCCTCGCGCGCGACATCCCAGGCCAGCATGCCCTCGCGCGTCAGCGGCGCGTTTTGCCGCGCCGGGCAGGCCTCGCAGATTTGGCCGCAGTTGCCGCAGTATTCGGCGCCCCCGCCGAAGTGCCAGTCTGCGAGGGCGCCGAGGCGTTTTTTTCCTGTTCCAGATGCAGGCCCGGGGCCACGTAGCGCAGCTGGAACGCCTCGAAGATCGGCACGATCTCCAGAAGCGCGTCGAGCCCCTCGGGCGAAAGCTCGGCCGGTGCGCCCGCCTCGTCATGCACCCCCGCCCAGTCATCCACCGCCACGCGCGCCAGCGCCTTGGCGAGCGCGATGCCGCGCGCATTGGCGCTGGCCTCCTCGGGCAGGTCCGCGAGGATCGGCTCCTCGCGGGCGCGGTTCATCAGCGAGGTGGTGATCGGGGCCACGCGCAGTTGCACGCCGTGCCCGAGATCGAGCCAGTCGGAGGTTTGGTTGAGGTCGAGACGGATCATCAGGTCCCTCCATGTGTTTCAACATCGTTGAGCAGGGCGACCTCGAGCATGACGCCGGCCGCATCGGCGGCGGCTCGCCACTCGAAACTCGCCTCGACCCCGGCGGGGCCGGTGATCGCATATTTGGGTTTGGGCAGGTGGACCTGCGGCAGGGTGAAGCTCAGCGCGTAACCCGGGGCCATCGAGAAGCCGTAGACCAGCGCCACCGGATCGCCGCTGGCGGCCTCGGCGACCAGCGTCTCGCCGTCAAAGCGCACGGTCAGCGATCCCTCGCAGGTCGCGAGCGTGGGATCCGCGCCATCGATCCGGCCATCCTCACGAATGGAGCGCACCCGCTCGATCCCGTTGGAGAAGGTCAGCGAGCCGGCCGTCACACCGGCCAGTGGCGCACCCGCGCGGCTGATGCGCCCGCGCCCCTGACTGAAGCGGCGCAGCGCGAAGGCGGCAGGGTTGGGCTCCAGCGTGGTGCGTTCGGTCTCCTCGCCTTGCGCCACCACCGAGACGGTCGCGTTGGCCGGCCCCTCCTGGCCCATCTGGAAGGACAGCTCCTCGAGCACCGCGCCCGGGTGGCGAAAAAAGACCGAGGTCGTGAGCTTCGGGTGACCGATCTCGATAAGAAAGGACGGCAGCGTGTCTGCCCCGCTGCGCCAGACATGGCGATACCCGCCGCCGGTGAGCGTCGGCGCCGAGCGCGCGGCCCTCGAGGCGGCCAGCGTATACGCGTTGCCGTCCGGGCCAAGGGTGTCATGGGTGATTCCCAGCGCCGTGTCGTCTTCGACGGCATAGGTGGCTGCGGTGAGAGCCGGATCGGTGGCCGCGTTCAGGTCGGCGGCGAGCGCGGTGAGCGTATCCGCCAGCGTGGCGCCGATCTCGGTCTCGTTCCCCGCCGCAACGCCGGCGACAAAACTCCATGTCACCCCGTTCAGCGTGAGCGTGGCGCCCGGAGCGGGGATCTCGGCAAAGCTCAGGCGCCCCGTGGCCGCCTGCGGGGTCGTCGCGGGATCGCCGAAGAGCGCCGTCATCCACCAGCCCGTGCCCTGCAGATCGAACGGGATCTCGAGCTGGCCCTCATCGGTGACCAGCCCCCGATAGGGCGCCTGCGCGTTGCGCCCGCGCCCCAGCAGCGGGTCATCGCCGAGCGGGATGCTCGCCGACAGATCCGCCGTCTTGAAATCGAGCTGGCGGACGGGACCGGTCGTTGCGCCGCCATACTGCGTCTCGCGCACGGCCTTGAGTGTGGCATCGGCGCCGTAGGCGCGTTGCTTGCCCATGGGCATTCTCCTGTGATGTCGGGATGTGTCGTGTGGTTTTGGTGTCTGCGCGCACGGGGCGCGCTCAGCCGGTCAGCGGATCGCTGACCTGGTAGTCCAGCGTGACCGCGAGGGTGGCGGCCAGAAATGGCGCGCCGCCCTCCACCGGCACCGGCTGCAGCTCCGGCGCCGAGGGCGTCATCAACTCGACGCGCCCGCCGAGGCTGTCATCCTGCGCCAGTGCGGCCCCGATGCGCGTGAGCAGCGCGTCGAGCGCCGCCTCCGGCGCGCCGGGCGGCATGAACGCCTCGATCTCCACGCGGTGGCTATACCACGCCCGCCACGGGCTCAGCGTCACGTCCGGCGCGCCCGGCTCACCGTCGCGCAGGATCACCAGCCCGCCTGTCGGCACCCGCTCGGGTAGCGTCGCATTGCGCCGCACCTCGGCGCCGGCGCGCGCGGCCAGCTGCGCCGTCAGCGCAGAAAGGATCGTCTCGCGGGTCGAGGGCATTGGAAGGCTTCTCAGATCTGGTTACTGAAAGTGGATGGGCATGCAGATCGCAGCTTGGCCCGTAGCGAGCTGCGACGATTACGGAGCGTCGAGAGGCTCGGCCAGGGTCAAGGCCGAACGCTGGATGCCGCCATCTCGCGTGTATAGCGTCGCGTTGTCCGCACCCGAGAGGATATCGGGCCACACCGAGAAATCCGCAAACTGGCGCATGAATGGCACAGTTCCACAGCCCGGGACTGTGCATTCCGGCCGCCCTTTCGGACAGCGGTTGAAGTTGCAAAGGCGTCCAAGATAGGCATCTGTTCCCGGCTCGAACAGGAAGATGTCGATCTGATGATCCGCAACGCCAAAGTCCGGCTGCTGTTCATGCTCCCTTCGGAGCGCCGCTGCCTTTGCGCGCCTCAACGCGCCAAGATTGGTCAAGTCATCGAGCCATAGAGCCAGGTCCAGATCCTTGCATTCATGCCAAAGGGGTATTCCACGACGCCGGTATGGCGCGAAACGCGGGACTTCCTTCCACAGGGGCTTGGCAACCGACCCGATGACCGCGATCGTCATCACCTCAGGGAAAGTCGACCATGCCTCCGTCACCACATCTGCTGCTCGCCGAAACTGCTGCTGGGCTTTCAGCAAAAAGGCGTTGTCCTGTTGCAATCTTACGGTCGTGGGCATGGTGTTTCACGGCGCGTTTTAACGTCAATCCTAACGGCACGTTACCTTTTGGGCCACCGGTTTGAAAGCAAGGCAGATCGGTTGCGCCGCTCTAACGGTTTGACCGATGTGCATTGACGCACCCAACCGTCACCCAAGCCGCCCGTCCACCCAGTTCACCACGATCAGTCTCGGCAGCGCGCCATGCGCCCGCTCTGTATCTCGGTCGAGATCCAGCCGTTTCGGGAGCTTGACCTGCGGCACCAGCAGGAAGATGGGCACCGTGGTTAGGCCGCGGCCGGTTTTCGAGCGTGAGGCCACCGCACGGCCACCCTTGTTCAGCCGCCCCTCGGCGACAAGCAGGCTCGGGCTGGAGCGGCGGTAGACAAAGCGCAGGCGCAGACCTGTGCGGCGCTCCCATTCGACCGGGCCGATCCGGCCGCCGCGGCGGGACTTGCCGGCGGCTGCTGTCGGGATCGTCAGCCAGAAGCCGTTGCGCGAGCGGATCAGCGGGCCGGTATCGTGGGCGCTGATAATGTCGGGCGCTTTCGACCAGACCAGCGCGGCGGCGTTCAGGCTGGGCTGACCCTTCGGATATTGCTCACTGCGGATCGTACGCGCCAGCCGCAGCCCCAGCCCTGCACCGGTGATCTGGCTCCGCCATGCGGTCTTGAGGCTGGTCCCGGCCTCGCGCGTGGCGGCCGTGACAGCCTTCTCGCCCGCCTTGATCTCGGCGGCCATCATGGTGGCAAGGTCGGGGGTGATGTCGAGTTTGAACTTCATGAGGATCACGCAGGCCTCAGGTCAATGGTCCAGACGAGCCGCTCGCGGTCGCGCACCGGCTCGCCCTGGATGAGAAACGCCTCGCCATCCATCTCGATCCGGTCGCCGGGACGCGGTTGAACCACCTCCGCCACGCGCAGATCGATGCGCGTGGTCTCCGACCAGATGCGCGCGTCGCCGAAGCTGGAGACGTCGTCCGCGCGGCGGGTGACCACGCGGATCAGGACGGGCGCACCCGCGTCCGAGATATAGACAGCATCGCGGGCGATGTTGGGATCGCCAAAGAGTGTGTCCATGGCAAGGGCGAAGATCGACATGGCCTTACCCGTCAGTTCGAGCTGTGCAGGCGGATCGCCAGCCGCGGGCGCTTGTTGACCGGCAGGATTGAGCTTTCCGTCATCAGGTCGATCCAGCGGCCCTTGGCGTCGATCATCTGGCGGGCATAGAGCGGCAGGCCGACGGTGTTGGCGGTCTCCAGCAGGTTCGCGGGACCGCCATAGGTGGTGAAGGTATCAAACGTGCCGAGCGGAAACGCGATGCCCTCGCCCGCGGGGATCAGTCGTTCCGAGCTGCCATTCGAGAGGGTGACCGAGCCGTTATATTCCTCGAACAGCATCCCCGCGAAAGGGAAAGCGCGGCGCATGTCGTCGCGCAGCGGCTGGCCGCCGGTGGCCGAGTAGAACTTGTAGGCGTCCTCGGTCTTGGGATGCGCGATCAGCTTGTCGAAGAATTCCGAGCTGACCAGCGCATGGGCGGTGGTCATGGTCTCGCCCAGAAGGTTGTCCTCGATCCCGCGCAGGGTCTCGCGGACCTTGCCCTGGATATTGGTGCCAGCCGTGCCGAACACGAAGTCGACGGAGATCCGGGTGAGCCCGAACTCGGTGAAGTAGTCGTAGAGCGTGGTGCCCGCGCCGTCCTTCACGATGCCGCGCAGCGCGTTCATCTCCATGTATTCGCGGGTCTGGGCATGCTTGCGGCGCATGAGCGTGAGCTTGCGGTTCATCACCTCGACCAGCGGGTCCGCAGCGTCCGACACGCCCAGCGCGGGCATGCCCTGAATATCCGAAGGCAGGATCACATCGTCATGCGGGATCCACGGCAGGGCAAAGCTGCGCATGGAGCGCTGCTCGCGGTTGCCGACCGTGGCGGGCGCGCCGAGCGGGACCGAGGGCAGCAGGCTGAGGACGCCCTCGCGCTGCTCGATCACGATGGAGCGTTGCGTGACGCCCTCGAAGCGATAAAGGCCGATCTGGCCGAGGCGGGTATAGAGGTTGGGCAGGATGTTGATGGCCTGCGTCATTTCGGCGAGCGAATAGCCGCCTGCGTCGAACGGGTTACGGGTGAGGGTCATGGAGATCTCCGGGGAAGGGATATAGGGAGGCGTGCCGCGCCGGGCCGTCAAGGAATGGCATGGTTGAAGCAATCAGGCCGTGTCGCGCACAATGATCCCGAGGGCCGCCAGCTGGCTGATCTTGGTGGTGATCTTGGTCGCGTCATCGACGGTGCCGTCGTAAGCCAGCGCCGCGCGCGACACGATCGCGGGGCCGCGCATGAGCACGACGCCGACGGCATCGCCGGGCGTGGCATCGACCGCGTAGAGCAGCACGGCCCCGGCGGTCTGCGCGCCGTCAGTTCCGCCTGAGGTTGCCAGCTTGTATTCGCCGTTCACGGTGATTTTACCCAGCACTGAGCCGACCGGGTACGGCATGCCCTGCAGCAGCATGACGGTCTCGCGGGTGTAGTTGGGGTTGACCTCGTATTTGAGGACATCGCCCATGGTGGGTGGTTGGGTCAGAACGGGCATGGTGGCGATCCTGTATCAGGGGAACAAAAGACATCCCCCACCGGGGATGCGGCGGGGATCGGTTGCGCGGCGCAGGACGGTTCGGTTGCGGGTCAGGCTTTCGTGCTGGTCGCGACCGCGCGTTTTGCGGCCGCCACAATCGGGCTTTCCTGCGCCTGCGGCAGGACCGGCGACGGCGGGGCGGCGACGATATCGCGGGCGTCGGTTGCGGCGCTGGCGCGCTTGAGGACAAGACTGCGCAGGGCCTCCGGCGTGGTGCCCTCGCGCAGCGCTTTCGCCGCGTCGATGGCAACCCCGAGGCGGCTCGCCTGTGCGGCGATCTCGGTGATTTCCACCGCCTCCTGGCGCAGCTGCGCCGAAAGCTCAGCCAGATTGCCGGGTCCGGGCTGCGAGGACGTTTGATCCATTGCTGATGCCTGTGGAGATGCCGGTGAAGATGCGGATGCGACCCCGGGCGCTGGTGTGGCTGGCGCAGCCGCCGCATCAGGCGTGTGCGGTGTGCCGGTTGCCTCGAGAGACGCGCTATCTTCGGATCGATCAGGCGCAGCATTTCTCTCGTCGTCCTGCTGCACATTGTCGACGCTGTCTTGCTGCGTGGTCTCATTATCTGGCGCATGGGCCATGGCGGTCTCCTTTCGGGTGGTGGTTTGGGGGCTGGATCGGGATGGCATTGCTGCCCGTGTGGCCGAACGCGGCCGGGTTTGCGTGTGTGCGACATGCGCGCGAAAGCTGGCGAAGCCGCGCGCGAGATCGCTGATCTCGTCGGCCAGCCCCGCCGTGACAGCATCGGTCCCACGATAGATCGCGGCCTCGGTCGCGAGCGCGGCGTCCTGGCTCAGGGGCCCGGCGCGACCCGCGGCGACGGTCTCGGCGAAGAGAAACCGCAGCACATCGATCTCGCCCTGGATGTCGTCGCGGACCGCGTCCGGCAGCGGTGCGTAGGGGTTGCCGTCGACCTTGTGGGATCCCGCATGGATCAGCGTCACGCGCACGCCGTCCCGGTCGAGCTGGCCGCTGAGATCGGCATGCATCACGACAACTCCGATGCTGCCCACCGCGCCGGTGCGCGGCAGCAGGATGCGGTTTGCTTGAGAGGCCAGCGCATAGCCCGCCGAGAAGGCGTGTTCGGCCACGAAGGCCCAGACCGGCTTGTCGCGGCGGAGCGCGCGGATGCGGTCGGCCAGATCGAACACCCCGGCCACCTCGCCGCCGGAGCTGTCGATCTCCAGCGCCACGCCGCGCACGGACGGGTCGCTGGCCGCCGCTTCGATCTGCGCGGCAATTCCCTCATAGCTGGTCTGGCCGGAGGATTCCCCGATCCAGCCGCCGCGATGAATCAACACCCCGGAGATCGCGATCACGGCGATCCCATCCAGGACCGGAAATGGCGCCTCGCCATGCTGGCGATAGCGGTCGGCAAGCCCACCGGTGAGGAGGCTGGCCTGGGCGGAGAGAGTAGCGATGCCGGACATGTCGACCGTGCTGTCTTGATCGGCAAGTTCGACCTGCCGCCCCAGAATCCGCGGGCCAAGTCCCGACAGGAACGCCATGGCCTTGGATGGCTCGACCAGCAGCGGCGTGTTGAAGGCGCGCGCGGCAATGCGGGCGTGAAGCATCAGGGCTGGTCCTCGTCTGGGCGCGGGCGGGTCTCCGCGGTGTCGTCATCGTCGTCTGCGTCGTCGGACGGGGTCCCGTCTCGATCATCCCCATGAACCGGCACGTCCGCGGCGCCCTGCGCGGGCGAGCCGGGGCGGCGGAAGTCGAGGCCCAGTGCGCGCTCGCGGGCATGTTCCGCGGCGATCTCGCGGTCGACCTGTTCGGCGTCAAAGCCGCGCTCGGCGATGGCCTGCGTGCGGGATTTGAGCCCCGCCTCGATCTGGACGATCTCGGCATTGGCGTCCTTGAGAGGGTCGACCCAGTCCCATTTGGTCGGCAGCCAGTCGGCGGTGAGCAGCCGGGATCGGTTGGTCTCGTAATCCGGCAAGGTCAGCGCGCCCGACAAGACGGCCGCATCCATCCAGCGCGCATAGAGCGGACGGCACAGCTGGTAGACCATGACCGAGTGCTGCCAGGCCGAAACACGACGGCGGAACTCGATCAGTGCCAGCCGTGAGTTGGAGAAGTTGCCCTTCACCATGTCATTGGCAAGGTATGGGTATGGAATGCCCAGAGCCGCCGATATCTGCAGCAGCGTGCGGTACTGGAAGGGCTCGTAGGTGGCCCCGCTGTCGGCGGGCTGGCCCACGGTGACATCCTCGCCCGGATCGAGCCGCACGATCTGGCCGGGGCTGATCTCGAGGCCGGCATCCGACTCGTCCTCCGGCGGTGCAAGCGGGTTTTCCGGCGCGGGGGAGGTCACGAACATCGCGTACATCGCCGCGACCTTTTTGCGGTCGAGCTCGGCGTCGTCGTATTGATCGAGCAGGAAGAGCTTCACGATCGCGGGCGCGAGTTTCGACACCCCGCGCAGCTGACCCCCTTCGACCGGGTCGATCACGTGGATCACCTCGGCGGCCGGCACCCGCGTGATCTCGCCGGCGAGGCCAGGCTCCGTGCTGTCGCCAGGATGACGGCGCAGGAAGTGATAGGCCACGCGCCGCCCGATCCGGTCGAACTCGATCCCCTGGCGGATCGCGTTGCCATTGGCCGCCGTCCCGCTCTGCTCCAGTGGCAGCATTTCCGCCGGCAACATCTGCAGCTGCAGCGGCACGCGCAGCCCGTCTTCCGGGCGCCGGGGCCGGATCCGAAAAAACACCTCGCCGGCGATGAAGACCTCGCGCGCGGCCCGGCGCTGCAGCCCGTAGAAGTCGGTCAGCCCCTCGGCATCGGCCTCGTCGGTCCAGGCCAGCCACAGCCGCTGCAGCTCTTCCTTGCGGGCTGGATCCGCGATCTTCGAGATCGGCTTGATCCCGTCGCCCGCGGTATTGGCGGCCCAGCTTTCCACCGCATTCACCGCGTAGCCATTGTTGCGCACCAGCCAGCGCGCCCGGGCGGTGATGTCGGGCCCCGAGGCCGCGATCAGCGCGTTGACATGCGCGCGGGTGGCACGAAATCCCCGCAGCCGACGGTGGTGCTGGCCCGCGTCGAACCCGCCGATGAAGGCGCCGAGGCGTTGCCGCCAGTTCATCGCGGTCATCACAGGTCCTTTGCGGCATACGGGCGGAGGATGCGGCGGCCGGTGCGTTCCAGCGATGCGATCCGCCGCTCGATATCCGCGATCGCGGCCGCCAGTTCCGCGTCCGAGCCATAGGTCACGGTCTTGCCGTCATAGCTCACGCTGCGCGTGCCGCTGTAGCGCGCGGCCAGCAGTGCGCCGTGGTGGCGTTTGAGATCGTCGAGGGTCATGCTCATTCCATGTATTTTGGCGTGCTCACCCGCCAGCCGCGCCGCCGGGGTGTCGTCACGCGCCCCGCCTGAGGCTCGGTGGGTGTCTCGGGTGCCGCGTCCGGCTCGGGGGCGGCGGTCTCCACCCCGGCCTGTTGCTCGAGGCTCTGCCACATCCGCGCGTCAAACCGGTCTGCGCCGAGGATCCAGGCCGCGGCCCGGGCATAGATGCGGGTATCGAGCGCCTCGTTGCGCTCGCGCAGCTTTTGCCATTCCTGGCGCGCGTAGCCGCGCTTGTTGCGGATCGTGACCAGTTGCTCGGCCACCAGCTGCTTGAGCCATTCGCTGTCGGCCCAGTCCGGCAGATGGACTGTACCGGGCGGGTTGAGCACGCCGTTGGCGCGCTGCTCGTCGCTCGGCGTCTCCAGCCGCAAATGGCGGTAGGTCTCGGCCTTGAAGGTGGCCGTGGCCACGGTCCAGAGCCGGGCGCCGCGCTTGAGCTTGCGCCCGTTGACCGTGGCATCCACGAAGGTCGGCCCCGACACGGGCGTGGCGCGGTTGAAGCCTTCCATGCCCTTCACCGGCGCGACCTGTGCCGTGCCCTGCTGACGCGCCCAGGCATAAACGGCCGCAGACTCGTAGCCGGTATCGATCGCGAGCTTCGCCAGCGTCATCACCGCGCCGTGCTCATGCACCCATGTCCGGCCCAGCAGCGCGGTGAGCGCCTCCCAGCAGGCCGGGTCATCCGGCCCACCCGGGATGACGATGTGATCGACCAGCCAGCTTGTGCCGCCGCGCCCCCAGGCCCAGACATCGACCTCGATACGGTCCTTCTGGACATCCGCGCCCGCGGTCAGGAACAGCCCGCCCGCGGGGATCTGCGCCGGATAGCTCTCGCGTCGATCTGCCAGCCGCTGCCAGTCCGGCGCCTCGCCGCGCTCGACCCATGTCTCGCCCAGCAGCGTGTTGCGCGCCGCGCGCAGCATCTCGTCCGAGCCCTGCGCCGCCAGCCAGTCACGCGCGATCTGCGCCCAGCTCTTCCAGCCGATCGGCGAATAGAGCGCCGAGAGGTGGAAGCCGATTGCCCGGGGATCAGCGGGCACGGCGGTCGCGCGCCATTCCCCACTCTCCAGCATCGCCGTCTTGTGATGCTCGGCAATGGGCATCTCGCAGCCCGCGCAATGATAAACTGCGGTCTCGGGCTGGTTCTTCGCCCAGCGCAGGCGCTCGAACTGCAGCCATTGCATGTGGCCGCAATGCGGGCACGGGACAAAATACCGGCGCTGGTCCGAGGCCTCGAACTCGCGCTCGATGCGGGACAGCCCGCGGATCGTCGGCGTCGAAACCATGAAGACCTTGCGCCGATGCGCGAAGGTGGTGGTGCGCGCCTCGGCCAGCGTGACCGGATCGCCTTCCTCATCGGCGGAGGCCGGATAGGCATCCACCTCGTCGAGAAAGATGTATCGCGCCGGCATCGAGCGCAGGCCGGTGGCCGAGTTGGCCCCCGTCAGCACAAGGATGCCGCCGGGGAACTCCTTCGACAGCATCGAGTTGCCGGCATCGCGGGACCGCGCCGGCTGCACGCGCTCGCGCAACGCCGCGCTGTCCGCGATCAGCGGATCAATCCGCCCGCGCGAGCTCCGCTTGGCCATCTCGACCGTGGGCAGCACCGCCAGCATCGGCCCCGGCGCGTGGTGGATCACGAACCCGATCCAGTTGTTGCCCGCTTCCGTGGCGCCCACCTGTGCCGCCTTCATGAAGGTGACGCGCTGTGCGGGGTGACCGGGCGAGAGCGCATCCATGATGTCGCGCAGATACGGCGTGCGCGCGGTCCGATACCGCCCCGGCTCGGCCGAGGCGCGCGATGAAAGCCAGCGATGTTGATCCGCCCAGGCCGACACGGTGAGATCCGGATCGGGACGCACGCCGCGCCGCCAGGCACGCAGGATGTCCTCGGCGCCCTCAAAACCGAGATCGAGGTCTGCGGTCAGGTCGTCGCTGGTCAGGCCCTCGTCATGATCTGCGTCATTCAAGCGAGACCCGGAGATCGGCCAGGGCGTCGAGCTGCTCTCGGACATGGGTTTCCAGCACCCTTTGCAGGATCGCAGTCTCGATCGTCACGGGCGTCCCGGATGCACTCTCCATATCTGCAGACAATTGCGCGGCCATGAGGGCGGCCACGCGCGTGGGCCAGGTGGTCCAGACATCGCGCTCTTGCCGCGCGAGGCGAAACACCAGCGTCTCGGCGCGCGCCCGGTCGACCAGCACGCCCTTCTTGCACTGGATGGCGATCTGCTTGTCCTGCGCCATGTAGACGGTCAGCGCGGTGCGCGCCTTGATATAGGACGAGGTCTCGCCGGGCCCGCTGATCATCCCGTCGCCGCCGCCCCGCGACCGTATCTGCTGATCGGGATCGGTCATTGCCCCGCGGCGGGCGTCCGATGCAGTGGCATCGATCGAGCCATCGCTGTAAACCACCAACCGGCTGGCCTTGCGTGCCTTCTGCACGGCCCCGCGCGACAGCCCGGCGTGGGCGGCATAGGCGCGCTCGGACATACCTTTCATGGCACCGAAAACCCCTCAAGACATTGGAAATAAACGCGGAAAACCGTATATTTCCGTTGATTACACTTTCCGGTCGAGCGACTCTGACCCCCACAAGGCGGGTGCATCGCGCACCGCCAGGCACCGGATTGGAGACAGCCCCATGACCATCGCAGAGCGCTACAACGCCGAGGCCGTCCGCCTGCTGCCGCACATGGCAGAGAGCCTGGCGGTCCAGCCGACCTTCACAACCGCGAACGGGATCGACGAGATCGTGTTTCGCCGCGGTGAATTCCTCGGCGGCATGGCCTGCGCCATCCTCGCCATGATCGAAAAGCAGGATCAGGGAGCCTGACCATGACCGCCATTACCACCATCCGCATCGATTACGCCGCGCTGCCCGATCCGCTCAACCTCAAGGATCGCGACGCGGCCGCCCGGATGATCGAGGCCGCGCTGCGCGACGAAGGCATCAAAGCCGAGGCGTCGGACGTGATCTCGCACATCAAGATCGAACTGCCCACCACCGAGCTTGCCGCCGCCAGCGCCATGCTGGCGAGCCTGCAACTGATCTGAGGAGGCCGCCCATGACGGACCTGTCGCTCAACTGCCTGCCCGAGGGCGAAACCCTCGATGATCTTGTCCGGCGCAACTGTGCCATCGGGTTCGACCTGCGCTTCTGTCGCAGCGTGGCCGTCGGCCCGAATGATCGCGACACCATCACCTGCGACCCGCCCGAGGCGGAATTTGCCACGCTCTATGTCCTGACCGATCTGGGCGAGGCCATCGCCATTCATGATGTGCATCTCACCAGCGCCGGGGCCGATGAGGTGGCCTGCGTCGCCCGCGCGCTGCTCAAAGCCATGGTCAACGCGCAGCGCGATCCACCCGACGCTGCCCAGCGGCACGCGGCCGAGCAAGCCGCGCTGGTCGATCCGGATTGCATCGCGTGAGGCAGGTCTGACGATCATAAAGCCATGATATTGCTCGGAATTG
Organism: Roseovarius tibetensis; assembly: GCF_050896375.1. NCBI lineage: Bacteria > Pseudomonadati > Pseudomonadota > Alphaproteobacteria > Rhodobacterales > Roseobacteraceae > Roseovarius > Roseovarius tibetensis. Next base: position 7,583 of record NZ_JBPBBB010000046.1, on the reverse strand, counting down.
CCTACGATAATCGGCCCGTCAGAGCGATGGTGGTTGCACGGAAACGATGCAACTCACTCGAAGGAGCCACGCCATGACCACCCCCGCCCACACCCTGATCGCCGAGTTCCGCGCCGCCGCGGATGAGATCGAAACCCTCCTCGCGCCCAGCGCCTGCACCATCGTCGCCGCGCAGAACTGGATCGTCATCGACGACTTTGCCCCGCTGACTTTCACCGTCACGACCGAAGGCGACACGCACCGTGCCACTTGCACGGGCCATGGCCGCGCGCACAGGGTCAACCGCTTCACGCAGGCCGATGCCCAGCGCCTCGCTGACGCCTGCAATGCCCGCGCCGCCTTCTGGGCTGACGCCGCCCGCGAAGAAGCTGCCACGCTGCGCCGCCACATCGCTACGCTGGAAGCCGCCAGCGCCGCCTGAGCCATCATACGCGCGGGGCCCGTGGGCCCCGCCACTGCACGCGAGAGGAGACATGACCATGACCCGCCTGAACCCGATCACCACGCCCCGCCACCAGCTGCGCGCCGAGAAGGCGCGACGCAACAAGGAAGCCGCGTTGAACGCCTTCATCGGAAAGAAGGCCGAGATCGACGAGATGCTCGCCCGGCTGCAGGCGCTCAGCGACGAGCATTTCAACTGCCATCCCGACGAGGTGGGCTGGGCGATGGTCGGGACCCTCGAGCATTACGCCAGCCTGCTCAAGCGCATCACCAACAGCGCCTTTGGCGAGGGCGAACACGCCGAGTGAGCCTTCCAGCCCGGCATTCAGGGCAGCCCGCCAACACGGCGGGCTTCACCCGGTAGAAGGGCGCGTATTGCATGCTGCCCGCGATCACCGGAGGCCCCGATGCCCAAACTCACCGACACCCAGACCATCATCCTCAGCCGCGCGGCCACCCGCCCCGGCAATCTGGCCATGCCGCTGCCCGAGGGGCTGCATGGTGCCGCCGCCCAGAAGTCCGTGACCGCCATGGTCACGCGCGGCTGGATTGAAGAGGTCGATGCCGATATCCGCAGGGGCGAGCCCCTCTGGCGCGAGACCGGTGACGGCCATGGCACCACGCTGATCGCGACCGAAGCGGGACTGGAGGCCATCGGGATCGAGCCCGTGGTCGCAAAGGCCACCAGCGCGTCGCGCAAGGCGAAGCCGGATCCCGCGCCGATGTCTGAGGCTCCGAAGCCTCCGACCATCCGCAGCGGCACCAAGCAGGCGCAGATCATCGCGCTCCTGCAGCGCCCCGAGGGGGCGTCCATTGGAGAGATTGTCGAGGCGACCGGATGGCAGGCGCACAGCGCGCGCGGCATGATCTCCGGGGCGCTCAAGAAGAAGCTGGGCCTCGCGATCACGTCCGCGAAAGAGGACAGACGAGGGACGGTGCATCGGATCACGTGACGCGGGTCCAGGCTGCCGCCGGTCAGGTTGATTGGGGATCCCCCAAGTCCGACCAAAAGGGTCAGATGACGGCTTGGGGCCCGCTTCACCCAATGCCGCGCTGCGATCGAACGGCAGGTCTGCGCAGGGAGTGGAGTTTGCAAAGCTGCAAGCGTCCCGAAAGGATGGCTGCAACTGACCTTCCGATGCGGTCTCTCGATATACCGTTAGGAATTTTTCGCTTGCCCAAACTGCGATATGAAATATTCACGTGCTGCGTTGTACAACGCCTGAACAAGCTCACCTACGCCTTCCATAGTCATTTCAGCCCTGAAAGTTTTCCCATTATATTCGTCTTTAAAAATAAACTTGCCGTCTTCTTCAAAGTCGACTCTGCCATGGGCAATGGAATTCCTCAGATGTCTCAGAACACATGAATCCGAACAGTAACCCGACCGCGCAGAATTTTGCGCGACTCTGTGCGCGATGCCGCGCGCCTTGCTCAAGTCAATTTGCTTAAGGTGTTCGTGTCCTTCTTTTGCGCGTGATTCAGCCCACTCCAGAGGAAGGACGGCCAACAAGTATATGCATGCCAATAGAGCACCCTGCCCGCCGAAAACTGGGGCGCCGTACTGGTCACGCATTGTTTTAAGGAAATTACCATTCAATATTGCGGGCAAAGCGGGAACTTCCGTGAACCCATTCTGCTCCATTTTTGAAAGAGCGACGATACTTTCAGCCAATGCGGCCGATTGAAAGTAGAAAGATTCTTCTGGTGTCGGTGATCGTTGCGTCATGCTTTTTTCCACTGTTCCTTATAAATTTTTATTTGTTATGCCCTGGTTACCACTACTAACTCAGGCGCCACAAACGTCAATAAAGAACTGGGAGCGGTCGTTGCATCCGAATGTGTCAAGTGCAAGTGCGACCCGCATTGCCGACGCACACTATCGCATTTGTGCGGCCTCCTCGCGTTCGGCGGTCCGGATGGCTGTCCGTCCCGTCGCCATTTCCCACCGCCGAACGGCGACATCACAATACACCGGGTCCAACTCCATCGCGAAGCAGCGCCGCCCTGTGCGTTCCGCCGCGACCAGCTGGGTCCCGGAGCCGCAGAACGGCTCGTAGATGAGATCGCCCGGATCGGTGAAGGCCGCCAGGACCGCCTCGACCAGCGCCACCGGGAACACGGCCGGGTGCGATCCGGCTGCACCCAGTCCGCCCTTGTGGCGCATGATGCGGAAGACGCTGTCGGGGATGCGCTGGGTCTGGATCGCATTGCCGAAGCCGGTCTTGCGATGGACCGTGCCGTCGGCGCCGCGCAAGCCCCCACCGCCGAGCGTCTCGCCTGCGTGCTTGGACGGGACGGTCTTGTGAGGCTTGCGGGGCGCGCGGTTGAAATGGAAGATGAACTCATGCGACGGGGCCAGTCGACCATTCCAGTCACCCGGCAGGCCGGGCCCCTGGTCCCAGACATACCAGCCGAAGCGCCGCCAGCCAGAGCTGCGCATCCAGTCCAGCCAGCGCTCCCAATAGGGGACCCATTCACCATCGCGATGAACGAGGCCGAGATTGACCAGCAACTGGGCCGTGTCGATGACCGGTGCCGCCGCGAACACGCCCTGCATCAGCGCGTCCCAATCGCCCACCTTCTCCTTGGCTGCGCCATAGTCGCGCTGCTGCGCATAGGGTGGCGAGGTGAACATCAGCGACGCCTGCGCGCCCTCCATCAGTCTGGCCACGACATCCGCGTCGGTGGCATCGCCGCAGATCAGCCGGTGCGCGCCCAGCGCCCAGATGTCGCCGGGGCGGGTGATCGGCTCGGCCGGGGGCTCGGGGATCGTGTCGGCTGTGTCGTTATCGATCGGCGTGCGATCATCATCAGCGCTATCCGCATCCTTGAGCAGTGCCTCCAGCTCGTCGTCGGGGATTCCGATCAGCCCCAGGTCGAAATCCTCGGCCATCAGCCCGCGCAGTTCCTCGAGCAGCAGCGCTTCGTCCCAGCCGCCCAGCTCGGACAACTTGTTATCCGCGATGCGATACGCTCGCCGTTGCGCTTCGCTCAGATGGCCCAGCACGATCACCGGCGCCTCCGCCAGTCCCAGCTGCGCGGCGGCAAGGACACGGCCATGCCCGGCGATCAATTCGCCATCCTCACCAACCAGGCAGGGCACGGTCCAGCCGAACTCGGCCATGCTGGCGGCAATCCGCGCCACCTGATCGGCGTCATGGGTCTTCGCGTTGCGGGCATAGGGCTTGAGCCGTTCCAGCGGCCAGAACGCGATCTGGCTCGGACGCATCTGCACACTCATGCCGCGCGCCTCCTGGCCTTCAGCGCGGCGAAGCTCTCGCCGGTTTCCACCAGCACCGCCTCTTCGCCGGTGAAGGATTGCCAGCGCTCGATGGCAACATCGACATAGGCCGGGTCGAGCTCGACCCCGTAACAAATCCGACCCGTGGTTTCCGCCGCGATCAGCGTCGTGCCGGATCCCATGAAGGGCTCGTAGACCGCCTGTCCGGGGTTCGAGTTGTTCAGGATCGGGCGGCGCATGCATTCGACCGGTTTCTGCGTGCCGTGCACGGTGTCCGAATCCTGATCTCGGTTGGCGATCTGCCACAGCGTCGTCTGCTTGCGGTCTCCGGCCCAGTGACCCTTGCCCTTGGCGCGCACCGCGTACCAGCAGGGTTCGTGCTGCCAGTGATAATCGCCGCGGCTGAGCACCAGCCGGTCTTTGGCCCAGATGATCTGCGAGCGGATGGCAAAGCCAGCGGCGGTCAGACTTTCTGCCACGGTCGCGGCATGCAGCGCGCCATGCCAGACATAGGCGACATCACCAGGGAACAGCGCCCAAGCCTCACGCCAGTCCGCACGGTCGTCATTCAGAACTTTGCCGGTGCGCTTTGTCTTGGCCGCACCCGCCTGGTTGCGCCAGCTTGGGTCATACTCGACGCCATAGGGCGGGTCGGTCACCATCAGCAGTGGCCGAACGTCACCCAGAAGCCGCCCGACCACATCCGCAGACGTGCTGTCGCCACAGATCAGTCGGTGCGCGCCCAACTGCCACAGGTCGCCCGGCACCGATACCGGCGTGACCGGCACATCGGGCACGTCATCTTCGCCTTCGACAGGACCGTCGTCGCCCAGCGCTTCCGGATCCCGCAGCAGGGCGTCGAGATCATCATCGCTGATGCCAAGCAGCGACAGGTCGAAATCCTCGGCCAGCAGCCCCGCGATCTCGTCGCGCAGCAAGGCCTCGTCCCAGTCGCCGAGCTCGGTCAATTTATTGTCGGCGATCCTGTAGGCCCGGCGCTCGGCCTCGTCGAGATGGCTCAGCCGGATCACCGGCACCTCGGTCAGCCCGAGCATGGTGGCGGCCAGAACCCGACCATGCCCGGCGATCAGCTCGCCGTCATCGGCCACCATGCAGGGCACGGTCCAGCCGAACTGCGCCATGCTGGCGGCGATCTTCGCCACCTGGTCCGACCCATGCATCTTGGCATTGCGGGCATAGGGGCGCAGCCGCTCGATCGGCCACGCCTCGATCTCGCTTGGCGCGAAGACAAGGTCCATCTGTGTTCTCTGCTGTGGTGAAGGGCGGGCAGACGCACAGGCGCGACCGAAAAGTCGGCAGCAGCATCAGGGTCCGCGATATCGGGAAAAGCAAAACGCCCGCGAGGTGTCTCCTCCGGGCGCAATTCTTCGATGATCAAGGGGTACGTCAAGGGGGCTAGAAATGTCAAAGGGTTTTTTGCATTGGAATCAACATCTTCCCAAAACATCGTCCTGGCACGCCTGCGAGCGGTTTTGCGAGGTGGCTTCCTCGGGTGGCGTCTGGCTCGGGTGGATTCCGCGCAGGTGGATTCCTGGATTCCTCCGAGGAATCCACTTGGGCCAGCCGGGCGGTCAGCCAAGTCTTTGATAATGAGTCAGAATTCCGAGCTGGCCAGTCGGGGTGGATTCCAAGTGGATTCCCCGGTGAGGAATCCAGTCGCTAGCGAAATCGCGCGCTCAGCCCCCCCGTATACGATCAGCGCCTTGGAGGAACCATGGGAGGGGGTGCAAGCGACTCGTCGGGCCGAGGTGCGGTAGTCACCGAAGCGGCCGCTCGGGCTTGATGCGGCGAAAGACCGGTGTCAGCCCAAAGGGGACCATCGTAATCCATCTTTACCTATGTATCGGATGTGGGCGCTGGAGCGTATTGGCGGTATCTGAAACCTAGACGCCTGAAGGCAGCCCCAATGGCTTCCGCCTCAATTCCGAGCGTTCGCAAAACATGGAAACGCGCCATCGCACAAAGATTATAATTAAGCCATACAATCTCCTGATAATCATCAACAGACAAGTCTACGCCTCGACCATGTGAGACATCATTCCTGATTTTTTTAATTCTATCGATATCAATGCTTCCTTGAAAACCGCTGTCTGACCAGTTCTGCTGCAGGCGGCCAAGGCGTTCAGCCAAGGTTAAGCGATTTGGCTGGCTTCTTGTAAGTTCGTCCAAGGTATGAATGTCACTATCATCACCATGGTCTTTTACAACTTTTCTTAACTTCTTTCTGGCTGCCCTTACGTCACGCGACGACCCGCTTCCATTGACCTTGATGTCAAAGTCTTCGATGCACCCTACTAGCTCACTAAAATCGCTTGCAGACAGTTTTTCCGGTTTTTCCATCCGAAGGACCATATTCATCAAATAGAACAAGTCTTCAGACTGTTCGGATGTAGCATTCAACAATTCTTCTGCGGTGAGTGCACAGTTATGCCTCATAAAAAGTGCATCATACCACTTTACGTGATGTACTTTGCTCTTGAAGATCGGGTGGAAAAATAGCTCGGCCGTGACCTGCTCGTCCTCTCCATTCCATTTCCTCGTGTGTGTGGTGTTAATCTGATATGGATTTTGAGCCATTCGGCATCCAAGTAAGAACGAAAACAATGTGTTCACCCTCCAAATCCATGCCTGAACAGTGGCGTAGTCGACTGGACTTGGAAACTCAAATTTCAGAAATGTTCGCTGAACTACCTTCGTCACACCTTCCTCGTCACGTGTTTCGACAAGGCTTCGAACTGTTGCATTTTTCTCATCATTAAGCGTGAACTGTTCGTGCGTAGGATGGTCAATCTCGACCGATGCTGTAGGGAATTTATTTTCTTTCAGATGCTCATAGTCAGACTTAACAAGTTGAGGCGCATACCAGGCACTGAAAGATGGCATGTCCATGTTTAAGGCTGTGAAGCATTTCTCGTTTGGATCTTCGAGATTAATGTTCTTTAGTACGGCGCTCGCCAATATACGTGACTTGGCTCTCATTACAGGCGTGTCCACGCCGATACTGCCACCACCCTGCGATTGAACCCACGGGTCAATGATCGTCGTTGGTCGCTGATAATCAAGGTAACCGGTGATGGTTCCTTTTTCACAACAGGGAGCCTCAGAAAAGTTTCCACTATCCAGGTGGCAAATGGCTTCAAGCGTGATGCCAGTGTCTTCGCTAAACTTTAACTTGCCAGGCCATATATCATCGTCGCAATGTCGGTTCCGAATAGCAAACCATTCTTCAAACCCTTCTAACATAGACACCTGCTCCCAGCTTCATCCATAGACCGCGGCACAATGGCTAGTGCCTTACGGATAACTTTGCAAACGCCGCTTCCTGCGCATTGCTGCCGCTCATGTCCTCAAGCTCGGCTGACGTTCCTGATAGAAACCGTCAGATGACCGCAGGCAGCCCGAAACGGCCATGAAGCGATCCGGCGGGACTGGTCAGAGCGGACCTTCGCGCTGACTCAGTCGAGGGGTCAAGATGCGGGACCTTCCTGCCGTGCGCCGTCCGTGCACAAATCCCAGTGACAATAAAAGGTCAGCTTCAAATGCAAATCAACGCGGTCACGGCATGGATGTTTCGACCTGTACCTTTCAAATAGCTCAAAAGGCATCGGGATGGCCTTTCCCACCAAAAGAGCTATCGTCGAGCTCATCAAAATCATCGTCTTCGACTTCTTCATAGATTTCGTCTGAATCAGGACGCAGCGAACCATTCTCGATTGCGGTTCGATTTTCTTTCCAGAATGAATACCATTCCTCAAAATCTATTATTCCAAGAATGCCGTCATTATCCCTTACATTCGCTTCATCCTCCCAAACACACTTTGCTTCATAAGCATTTTCCAGATCGGCGAATTCTTGTATGTCTGCGAGTGTCAGTGTG
>NZ_JBPBBB010000045.1:0-22959 GCF_050896375.1 Roseovarius tibetensis | reverse complement strand
TCCCTACCCAGAATCCATCACGAGCCCGGCAGCAAGAGGGTCAGCTCAGAGCCTAAAAGCCAACTGCGATTCCCCTGACGTGTTGCGGCGCAGTCGTAATAGTTATTGATATCGGCCCGATCACGTTTCCATCAGGGACTTTTCGTTCGCGACTTTGCAGGACCACTATGCGCCGTCTTGACCTGTGGTGAAGCGACTTGGAACGGGGCGCACGGTGCAGGGTGGCGAGAGCCGGCCCGGTCTCCACGGCGACTGTCGGAGATGGCGCCTGACACTTACTCATGCGACTCGGTTCGCTCTTCAATGAGACCCAGAGCCGTGTCCATTGCGGCAACGAATTCCTCGCTGTCGTAGATGTCGTTGTGTCCCACTCCCCTGATCCCGACCTGGCGCTCCGCCTGAAGATCGACATCTGGTTTTGCGATCCGCATGCCCCGTGGCAGCGCGGCTCGAACGAGAACACCAACGGCCTGCTCCGCCAGTTCTTCCCCAAGGGCACCGACCTCGGCGGCCTCAGTCAGACCGCCCTGAACGACGTCGCCCGCCTCATGAACGACCGACCGCGAAAAACGCTGGGATGGAACACTCCAGCCGAAGCCATGGCCGAAGAACTCGCGGCCATCAGATCAACCGTCGCACTTGAAACTTGAGACCAAGGGGTGAACACTGCGAGGTCTTCAGGGATGTTTTCCGCGGGCGCGACGGCCCGCGGCGCACGAGCCGGCACAGGTGGCTACACCCACGAGGTCGCAGAGGCCAAGGCGCACCAGGTGCTTCACGTAGCGATAAAAACCGAATACCCTCTGAAGGCCGAAGCTCACCCCGCCTGACCGGGCAATTAATGAACCCGACAATGTCTCCGACACGAGGTGAATGAATGACTTTCGTTATCATGCTGATGATCGGTGGCGTTCTTGGCGCGGTGATTCTTTACCTCCCATCAGGTATGCTCATAGGGCTGCTTTTCATCCTGAGGTGGACAGGCTTGCCAAGGGCCATTTCCCTCGCAGAGGGTATCGACGACTTCTTCTACGTCAATGGCATACGCTACGAGGCGCCTTACAAGATCGCGGGGCGAACCGACGGCAATCGCTGGATCCAGGCCATTCTCGCCCCATTGGCCGTCATCTGGAAATTCGCCGCCTTAGGCATCGGGATATTCCTGGCCGGCTGGATCATCACATAGCCTCCGGTCATGCATCAGCCCGTCTTTCTCCGCCCTGCCGGGCAATTCTCTTCCTTTTCCTCGGATATGTCTCAGGCTAAAGGCGGGATGCTTTAGCCGATTTGCTGTCGAACTTCGGTGAGACGGGTCGCCCTCTCTCAGGCGAACATGTAGTCTCGCATTCGTTGAAAAGAATGGCGATTATTATCCTATCGATATAATTCGTTCGGCTAATAGATAAAATTAAAAAGGATTCAAAAAGAATCCATTAATTTTACTTCATTTCTGACTGATTAGCTCCAAGGGATCGTATTAAGCCCACCATTTCTTTCTTATCTTTTTTTTGCCTCTTTAGCCAATGAGGGTCTTCCTGATACATTGCACTAGCAGATTCGCTTTCTTCCAGTTCCCCTTTTGCAAGCTCAAGCGGAGTTTTTTGTGTCTCGCCTTTAGTCTTTTGATTTATATCTGCCCCGTATTCGATGAGTAGTTTAATTACGGGCACACGGGACTGTCCCGGCGGACCGCCTGATGCGGATACTGCGCAGTGTAGTGGGGCGTATCCCTTACCATTGGGAACGTACTTCGCGTAATTCACTAACCGTTTAGAACTGACTTCAAGCAAGCAGGTTATCTCTTCAATCGACCCTGTGCGGGCGAGACAGTGAAGCGGGGTTTCACCGCTAGCGTTTACACTGTCAGGTCTTGCACCAGCCGCAATTAAAGCTCTCAATATCTTTATGCGGTCCACAGAGAATCGACCAGAAGTCAGTAAAGAAAGTGCTGTATGCCCATACTTTGCTTTTATATTGGCATTAGCGCCGCGGGCTAAAAGATGCTCAACCACTTCAGATTTTGCCTGCAAGGATGAACAATATGTAATTAAAGGTGTTTGGTCGGCACTCCCTATGGTAGGGCTTTTTACCCATGCACAATTTATGTCCACCCCTTTAAACAGAGCTTCGTCTATTTCCGCGATACACAAATCGCCAGAAATAGCGCTCTCCAACAGCTTAACTTCAGCATATGAATTGCCGCCGTTAGCCAGCGTTCTTAATCTTCGAAAAACCATAAAACCCGACATGCCCTACGTGGTCTGCCATCTGACATCTGACATCAAGGTCGCCTGATTTTGCCCTTTGATCAATCGTTTTTTGCCCTGAACGCCGTGTGCAGTCGCGCAGACAGCTGGATCCGGGTGGATCGGGCCACGAATCCGCAGCGTGCTTGCCCGGCAGCAGCATTGTTCAGCACAGCGGACAGACCTGTCCTGCCGCTTTCGTTCAGTATGGGTGTGGCTCGCAGTCATGCGCATGACGGTGACGCTCGCAATCTGCGGCTAGCGGCGAGGACGGCGCGCACTATCGGGCCGGTGACGGCGACTTCGGCCAGTTGGAAGGTGATGGCGCGGGCATGACGCATGACGCGCGCCCCGATTTTGATCAGCTTGAGTTGCAGGCTGGTGAGCGACCAGTCGGCCATTTCCTCGGGCAGTTCGATGCAGCGCAGGAAAGTGGCCAGATTGTAGGCCAGCGCGTGCAGGTGCAGCCGGACCTCGTTGTCGCGGAACCGCCTGCACGACAGCCGCGTCCAATGGAAGGCGTATTTGCCTTCCTTGATGTGCTGCTCGGCCGTGCCGCGCCGGTTGTAGAGCCGCACCACCCAGTCTGGCTCCATCGGCAGATTGGTGACGGTAAAGCCCACACGCTGGAACAACTCGCCCGGATGCCATTCGATCTTGGCGATCACGCGGCGCGGCTTGTCCCAGCTCTGCGCCTGACACCGGTCTTTCGCCGCATCAAGCCCGAGCGGCCGCTTCGGTGACTACCGCACCTCGGCCCGACGGATAGCTTGCACCCCCCGTCCCACGGTTCCTCCGAGGCCCTGATCGTATACGGGGGGGCTGAGCGCGCGATTTCGCTAGCGACTGGATTCCTCACCGGGGAATCCACTTGGAATCCACCTCATCGGCTCGACTCGGATTTCTGACTCATTATCAGCAGCTTAGCCGATGGCCCCGCTGGCAAGGTGGATTCCTCGGAGGAATCCAGGGAAGCCACCTGGCCGGAATCCACTCGGCCGGAAGCCACCCCGGAATGCCCCTTGCAGGCCTGTCACGGCGCTTTTCACGGAAAGTGTTGATTCAAATGCAAAAAACCCTTTGACATTTCTAGCCCCCTTGACGTACCCCTTAACAATCGAAGAATTGCGCCCGGAGGACACCCCTCGAGAGCGTTTTGCTTTTTCCCGACATCGCAGATTTTGATGCTGTCGCCGACCGGTCTGGTCGCGCGTCTTCGTCTGTCCGCCTTTCACCACAGCAGAGAACACCCATGGATCTTGTCTTCGCGCCAAGCGAGATCGAGGCGTGGCCGATTGACCGGCTGCGCCCCTATGCCCGCAATGCCAAGATGCACGGCGACGACCAGGTGGCGCGGATTGCCGCCAGCATGGCGCAGTTCGGCTGGACCGTGCCCTGCATGGTCGCCGACGATGGCGAGCTGATCGCCGGGCATGGCCGGGTACTGGCTGCCACCATGCTCGGGCTGACCGAGGTGCCGGTGATCCGGCTCAGCCATCTGGATGAGGCCGAGCGCCGGGCGTACCGGATCGCGGACAACAAATTGACCGAACTCGGCGACTGGGACGAAGCCATGCTGCGCGACGAGATCGCGGGGCTGCTGGCCGACGATTTCGACCTGTCGCTGCTGGGGATCGGCGAGGCCGAGCTCGAGGCCCTCCTGCAGGATCCCGAGGCGCAGGGCGGCGAGGGTCCGGTGGAGGGCGAGGATGACGTGCCCGAGGCGCCGGCCACGCCGGTCTCTGTGACGGGCGATCTCTGGCAGCTGGGGGATCACCGGCTGATCTGCGGCGACAGCACGTCGGCCGATGTGGTCGGGACGTTGCTGGGCGATGTAAAGCCGCTGCTGATGGTCACTGACCCGCCCTATGGCGTGGCCTATGACCCTGCCTGGCGTAACCAGGCGGGCGCCGCGAAGACCAAGCGCACCGGCAAGGTGCTCAATGACGACCGTGCCGACTGGCGGGAGGCATGGGCCCTGTTTCCGGGTGATGTCGCCTATGTCTGGCACGGTGCGCTGCATGCGGCCGAGGTGGCGGAGTCGCTGACCGCGTCGGGGTTCGCCATCCGGTCGCAGATCATCTGGGCCAAGGATCGGCTGGTGCTCAGCCGCGGCGACTACCACTGGCAGCACGAGCCCTGCTGGTATGCCGTGCGCGCCAAGGGCAAGGGTCACTGGGCCGGCGATCGCAAGCAGACGACCCTGTGGCAGATCGCGAGCAAGGATCAGGACAGCGAAACGGTGCACGGCACCCAGAAGCCCGTGGAGTGCATGCGCCGCCCGATCCTGAACAACTCCAACCACGGGCAGGCCGTGTTTGAACCCTTCATGGGATCCGGCACCACGCTGATCGCGGCCGAGACGACCGGCCGGATCTGCTACGGCATCGAGCTCGACCCGGCCTATGTCGATGTCGCCATCGAGCGCTGGCAGTCCTTCACCGGCACGGATGCGTTGCTGGTGGAAACCGGTGAGAGCTTCGCCGCGCTGAAGGCCAGGAGGCTCGCGGCATGACAGTGCAGATGCGTCCGAGCCAGATCGCGTTCTGGCCGCTTGAACGGCTCAAGCCCTATGCCCGCAACGCCAAGACCCATGACGCCGATCAGGTGGCGCGGATTTCCGCGAGCATGGCCGAGTTCGGCTGGACAGTGCCCTGCCTGGTTGGTGACGATGGCGAGCTGATCGCGGGCCATGGCCGTGTCCTGGCCGCGGCACAGCTGGGACTGGCGGAGGCGCCGGTGATCGTGCTGAGCCATCTGAGCGAGGCGCAGCGCCGGGCGTATCGCATCGCGGATAACAAGTTGACCGAGCTGGGCGGCTGGAACGAGGCGCTGCTGCTGGAAGAGCTGCGCGGGCTGATGGCCGAGGATTTCGACCTGGGGCTGATCGGCATCCCTGAGGACGAGCTGGAGGCGCTGCTCAAGGATGCGGATAGCGCTGATGACGATCGCACGCCAATCGCTATTGAGGCCGCCGACACCATCCCCGAACCCCCGGCCGAGCCCATCACGCAGCCCGGCGATATCTGGGCGCTGGGCAATCATCGCCTGATCTGCGGCGATGCCACTAACGCGGATGTCGTGACCAGGCTGATGGAGGGCGCGCAGGCGTCGCTGATGTTCACCTCGCCACCCTATGCCCAGCAGCGCGACTATGGCGCAGCGAAGGAGACGGTCGGCGATTGGGACGCACTGATGCAGTGCGTTTTCGCCGTGGCGCCGGTCACCGACGCGGCCCAGCTGTTGGTCAATCTCGGCCTCGTCCATCGGGATGGCGAGTGGTTTCCCTATTGGGAGCGCTGGGTGGAATGGATGCGCAGCTCTGGCTGGCGGCGCTTCGGTTGGTATGTCTGGGACCAGGGGCCCGGATTGCCCGGCGACTGGAACGGCCGCCTCGCGCCGTCACATGAGTTCATCTTCCACTTCAACCGCCAGCCGCGAAAGCCGCACAAGACAGTGGAGAGCAAACATGCGGGCGAGACGCTGGGCGGCGGTGGGCTGCGCACTACAGAAGGCCATGTCAGGGCCAAAACCGGCACCGGCAACGCGATCCAGAGCCACCGCATCCCCGACAGCGTGTTCCGCATCATGCGCCACAAGGGCGGGCTGGGCGCGGCCGGATCGCACCCCGCCGTGTTCCCTGTGGCGCTCGTCGAAGCGGTCCTGGCGGCCTTCACCGATCCGGGCGACCTCATCTACGAGCCCTTCTGCGGCTCCGGCACCCAGCTGGTCGCCGCGGAACGCACAGGGAGGCGCTGTTTCGCGATCGATCTCGATCCGGCCTATTGCGACGTCGCCGTACGGCGCTGGGAGACTGCGACGGGGAGAAGAGCTCAGCTAGCTGGCCGAGGCGAGATGGTTGATGAAACGGGAAGACCGAAGACATGACCAGCAAGATCATGCAGTGGCGAACTGGCGATCTGCTGCGCACGGTACCGATCCGGCGTGATGACCTGAACCAGGCCATATCGCGTGACGGGTATCGTCCTGAGCATATGCCGGAGCCGGGAAAGGATCGCTGGTATAGCTGGCGTGACGTCGTGGCAATCGCTGCAGCACAGGAATTGCGCAGGATCGGCCATGGGCCAAAGACCGCATTTGGCCTCGTGCAGGAGCATCTGTCGCCATTCCTGTGCACCAGCGTCAATCAGCTGTGCGACTGCGACGGTGTACTCTGGCTGATCCTTCCGTTTGAGGACGGGCCCGGAACAGGGAGCCGTTGCGAATTTGTTCAACACACCAATGACGACGCGCTCTTGATCGCATCAGGCAAAAGCGCGTGCATCATCGTCAATGTGGGCCGGATCGCACAGCGCATCCTCGATGAATCGAAGGCCTCGGCGTGAGACGAATGAGGCAGACGCGGCGCATGTCTCTCGTCGAATCCGTTACCAATGTCATTGTCGGCTATGCGCTGGCCGTGGCGATGCAGATCATGGTGTTTCCGTGGTTCGGTCTGCAGGCGAGCCTCGGCGAAAACCTGGCCATCGGCGCGCTGTTCACCGGGATCTCGTTGATCCGCGGCTACGCGCTGCGCAGGCTGTTCGAGCACTGGCGGTAACGCGCGGGATCAGGCCGGATCGATTTTGTACACGGTACCGCGGCCATCAAGCTTTTCTGCAGTGACAGGCAGGCCCAGCTTCTTCTTGAGCGCCCCGGAGATCATGCCTCTGGCCGAATGTCCTTGCCAGCCGGTCGCCTCGACGATCTCACCAATGGACGCCCCCTCGGGCCGCTGAAGCAGCGCGATGATCTTGGCCTGTTTTGTGCCCACCCGGACGGCGACGGGTTTCGGGGCATCGGGAGCTTCGGACGTCGGCGCGGGATCCGGCCTGGCCTTGCGAGGATTGTGCACAGTGCTGGCCACGACCGGCTCGACCCCGATCACCTTGAGCCCGGCTTCGGTTGCGACCAGCGTGGTGCCATGGCCATCGCCGGTCTCGCGCCAAAGTGGATCACCGCGGCGCAGCTCCGCCTCGACCTCTTGGAGCCAGCCGCGCGAGATCATCGCGGCCACGGCTTTCTTCGCGGCGGCCCCGTGCAGCCCGTCGGGCAGTGGCATGGCCAGATTGCCGGGGCGCGTGGCCGCGCGATTGAGGACGATGGTCTGGGTATCGGTGAGTTTGAGCATGAGGACCTCCGGTTCTGACAGGGCGGCGCGGGATTGCGCAGCCTCCTACCGGGTGAAGCCCGCCGCGAAGGCAGGCCGCACCCTCCTCCGGGATTGGAAAAACTAGCGGGCGTATTCGCCCTCGCCGAAAGCGCTGTCTGTGATGCGCTTGAGCAAGCCGTTGTAGTGCTCGAGCGTGCCGACCATGGCCCAGCCCACCTCGTCGGGGTGGCAGTTGAAGTGGTCGTCGCTGAGGGCCTGCAGGCGGGCGAGCCGCGCGTCGATTTCGGCCTTCTTTGCGACGAAGGTGTTCAATGCGGCTTGCTTGTTCCTACGTGCCTTCTCGGCGCGCAGTTCGTGGCGGGGCGTGGTTTGCGGGTTCGGGCTGGTCATGGCGTGGCTCCGTTGTGTGAGTTGCATCGTTTGGGTGTCATCACAATCGCTCTGGCAGGTCGGAAAGTGTAGGCAAATCAGGATCATAAGATTGCGTTCTGCTCATCCGATCAGATCAGCCCCATCCCGGCCAGCACGGTGCTGGCGGCGGCAAGCTGAGTAGTCGGCAATTCGATCTTGAGATGCGAGATCACGTCCGACGCCTCGGCGGTGATGCCATTGTCGCGCAGCACGGCCTCGATGGCGTCAGCGACGGCGTCGGGGTGCTTGCGATAAAACCGGTCGGGCAGCGTGTCGTGATCGATGCGGATTGTGGTGATGGCGGTCATGCGGTGTCTCCATCCTGCTGTTCGATCATGGCGAGGATGGCGCAGGCCATGCCGCCGAGGAATTCGCTGCGGCGGAACACGATCTCGTCGATCTCGTTCGCGGTTGTGAGGGTCGGCTCGACGGCCAGGCTGTCGGCCATGTGCGGCAGCAGGCGGGCTGCCTCGGCGTTGTAACGTTGAGCGATGCTCATGATGCTGTCTCCGATCCTTTGCCTGGCAGGGCGCGATGCCGCCGCCTCGTGGGGATCAGAGTCGCTCGATCGGAGAGTGTAATCAACTGAAATAGACGATTTTCCGCGTTTAGTTTCAATGTCTTGAAGGCGATCACAGTGCCATGGAAGGTATGTCCGAACGCGCCTATGCCGCCCATGCCGGGCTCTCGCGCGGCGCGGTGCAGAAGGCACGCAAGGCCAGCCGATTGGTGCTGTTCGCCGATGGTTCGATCGATGCCGCGGCCTCTGATGCGCGGCGGGGCGGGATGACCGATCCGGATCAGCAAATACGCGCGCGGGGCGGCGCCGCCAGCAACAGCGTCGAGGGCAGTGCCGTCTCGGGCCCGGGCGACAGCGCGTCCTATCTGAAAGCCCGCACCGCGCTGACCGTCTACATGGCGCAGGACAAGCAGATCGCCATCCAGTGCAAGAAGGGCGCGCTGGTCGATCGGGCCCGCGCCGAGACGCTGGTGTTTCGACTGGCCCGGCAGGAGCGCGATGTCTGGATCACCTAGCCCACGCGCGTAGCCGCGCTGATGGCCGCGCAATTGTCCGCCGATATGGAGACCGCATCCGGGACGCCCGTGACGATCGAGACGGCGATCCTGCAGAGGGTGCTGGAAACCCATGTCCGAGAGCAGCTCGACGCCCTGGCCGACCTCCGGGTCTCGCTTGAATGACGGAGATCATGACGAGGGACTGACCAACGACGACCTGACCGCGGACCTCGATCTCGGGTTCGACGGCGCCGAGGACATCCTGCGCGCCTGGCGGCGCGGCGTGCGCCCCGACGCGGATCTCACAGTCTCGGCATGGGCGGATGCACATCGCTGGCTGTCCTCGCGCGCCTCGGCCGAGCCCGGGCGCTACCGCACCGCACGCACGCCGTATCTGCGCGAGATCATGGATGCGCTCTCGCCGGGCCATCCCGCACAGCGCGTCAGCTTCATGAAGGCCGCGCAGGTGGGCGCCACCGAGGCGGGAAACAACTGGATCGGGTTCGTGATCCATCACGCGCCGGGGCCGATGCTGGCCGTGTTGCCCACCGTCGAGATGGCCAAGCGGTCGTCGCGCGGTCGGATCGACCCGCTGATCGCGGACAGCGCCGCGCTGAAGGAACGCGTGCAGCCTGCGCGCTCGCGCGACGCGGGCAACTCGATGCTGTCCAAGGAGTTCCCCGGCGGCATCCTCGTGCTGACGGGGGCCAACTCGGCAACGGGCCTGCGCTCGATGCCGGCGCGCTACATCTTTCTCGACGAGGTCGACGCCTATCCGGCCTCGGCCGACGAGGAAGGTGACCCGGTCACGCTGGCTGAGGCCCGGACAACGACCTTCGCGCATCGGCGCAAGGTGTTCATGGTCTCGACGCCGACGATCCGGGGGTTGTCCCGCATCGAGCGCGAGTTCGAGGCCAGCGATCAGCGGCGCTACTTCGTGCCATGCCCGCATTGCGGCCATATGCAATGGCTGCAGTTCGAGCGCCTGCGCTGGGAAAAGGACCAGCCAGACACCGCCGCGTATACCTGCGCGGGCTGCGAGACGCCGATTGCCGAGCATCACAAGACGGCGATGCTGAAGAACGGGGAATGGCGGGCGACGGCTGTGCCCGCCGATCCCCGGGCCATCGGGTTCCACCTCTCGGCGCTCTATTCACCGATCGGCTGGAAGAGCTGGGCGCAGATCGCAAAGGAGTGGCTGGCCGCGCAAGGCTCCGAGGAGATGCTGCGCGCGGCACGCAACACGCTGCTGGGTGAGACATGGGTCGAGCGCGGCGAAGCGCCAGACTGGCAGCGGCTGGCGGACCGCCGCGAGACCTTCCCGGCGCAGATCCCTGCGGGCGGGCTGTTCCTGACCGCGGGCGCGGATGTCCAGAAGGACCGGATCGAGGTCGATGTCTGGGCCTGGGGCCGCGGCGGAACCAGCTGGCTGGTCGATCACATCGTGATCCCCGGAGGGCCGGATGATCCGGCCTGCTGGGACAAGCTGACGGCGCTTTTGGGCCGGACATGGGTACATGAGCACGGTGCTGTGATGACGCTGGCGAAGCTCGCGATCGATACCGGCTACGAGTCTGCGGCCGTTTATGCCTGGGCGCGTCAGCAGGGCACGGCACAGGTCGCCCCGGTCAAGGGCATGGAAGGGTTCAATCGCGCGACGCCGGTCTCAGGCCCAACCTTCGTTGACGCCACGGTGAACGGGCGCAAGCTCAAGCGCGGAGCCCGGCTCTGGACCGTGGCCACGGCCACCTTCAAGGCCGAGACCTATCGCCATCTGCGGCTGGAGACGCCGAGCGACGAAGAGCGCGCCAATGGCATGCCTGACCCGCCCGGCACGGTCCATCTGCCGGGCTGGGCTGACAGCGAATGGCTCAAGCAACTGGTGGCCGAGCAGCTGGTCACGATCCGCAACAAGCGCGGCTACGCGCGCCAGGAATGGCAGAAGCTGCGCGAACGCAACGAGGCACTGGACACCCGCGTCTATGCCCGCGCCGCGGCCTGGATCCTCGGGGCCGACCGGTTCGATGAGCGGATGTGGCGGCAGCTGGAGACACAGGCCGGGGTGGAAACAGCACAGCCCACGGCCCCGACCGAGGCGAGCGAGACCCCGTCCGAGCCGCAAGCCGGGCGGGTGACCACACCGCGCCGGCGCGGCTGGCGCGTCAGCACGCCCAAATACATGGAATGATGATGACCCTCGATGATCTCAAGGCCCGCCACAGCGCGCTGCTGGCGGCGCGCTACAGCGGCACCCGCAGCGTCAGCTATGACGGCAAGAGCGTCACCTATGGCTCGGACGCGGAAATGGCAGCAGCCATTGCCGATATCGAGCGCCGGATTGCTTCCATGGAACGTGGCGCTGGGCGTATCTTTCGGCCCCATGCCGTGAAGGACCTGTGATGAACTGGCGGCAGCGCCTCGGGGCCTTCATCGGCGGGTTCGATGCGGGCCAGCACCACCGCCGCCTGCGCGGGTTTCGGGCCACGCGCGCACATGTCAACGCGCTGGTCGCGGCCTCGGGGCCCGACATCACCGCGCGCGCGCGCTGGCTGGTGCGCAATAACGGCTATGCGGTGAACGCGGTAGAAAGCTGGGCCGCGAATACCGCGGGTGATGGCATCAAGCCGATCTCCAGGATTTCCGATCCGGCGCGCAAGGAAGAGCTGCAGCGGCTCTGGCTCGACTGGACCGACGAGGCCGATGCCGAAGGGCTGACTGACTTCTACGGGCTGCAGCGCCGCGCGGCGCGCGAGGTCTTCATCGCCGGCGAGGTGTTTTTCCGGATCCGGCCCCGGCGCTCGGAAGACGGGCTGACCGTGCCGCTGCAGTTGCAGATGCTGCCCGCGGAGATGCTGCCGCTGGAGAAGAGCGCTGTTGCTGCGAACGGCAATGTCATCCGGCAGGGGATCGAGTTCGACCGGATCGGCCGGCGTGTCGCCTATCATTTCCTGCGCCGCCATCCCGGTGACAGCACCGAGCCGGGGCTCGCGGGCGAACTTACGCGGGTGCCGGCCGCGGAGGTGATCCACGTGATCGATCCGGTCGAGGGCGGGCAGCTGCGCGGGGTGTCAAAGCTGGCACCGGCGATCGTGAAGCTGTTCCTGCTGGATCAGTACGACGATGCCGAGCTCGACCGGAAGAAGGTCGCGGCGATGTATGCGATGTTCGTCACCTCTCCCGCGCCGGAAAACCCGCTCGGGCCGCCCGAGGACGAGGACAGCGGGGCCGGACTCGAGATCAGCCCCGGCCAGATCGTGCGGCTCGATCCGGGCGAGGATGTCACCGTGGGCCAGCCCGCCGACAGCGGGGCGACCTACGAGCCCTTCCAGTACCGCACGCTGCTGCAGATCTCGGCCGCCCTCGGCATCCCGTACCCCTATCTCGCCAATGACATGGTGAAGGGCAACTTCTCCAACTCGCGGCTGGCGCTGATCGAGTTTCGCCGGCGTGTCTCGGCCTGGCAGCATTCGGTGATGGTCTACCAGCTTTGCCGGCCGGTGTACGCGCGCTGGATGGATGCCGCGGTGCTGTCAGGCGCGCTGACCCTGCCGGATTACGAGGCCAACCGGTCCCGGCTGGTGGCGGCCGACTGGCTGCCCACCAAGTGGGACTGGGTGGATCCCCTCAAGGACGCCAATGCCGAGATCGCCCAGATCGAGGCCGGGCTCAAATCCCGCACACAGGCCATTTCCGAGCGCGGCTATGACGCCGAGCAGGTCGATCGCGAGATCGCCGCGGAACATGCCCGCGAACGTGAGCTCGGTCTCGATTTCCGCCGGCCGGGCTCACCGGTGCAGGGCGCATCTGAGGCGGTACCAGGCGAAAACGCGGACAACGACGTGACCAACAGCGACGATACAGATGACACCGCGGAGGACCGACCGCGTGCAGACGAGGACCTCCCCTGATGCTCCATGCCCGCATTGCCGCGCGCGCCTTCAACACGCCGCTGCTGGTCGAGCCATCCAAGGCCATGGCTTTTCTGTCCGGTCTGGGGCCGCGGGTTCTCGGGCGGCGGGTCGAACTGGCGGATCACGACAGCACGGTCGACGTGCCCGGCACCGCGGCTCTCCCCGTGCGCGCCAGCATCCTCGCCGGTGGGCTGACCGACAGCTATCGCCAGCACGGCGAGGCGCCTTTCCCGGTGATCGATGGTATCGCCGTGATCGAGATCTCCGGAGTGCTCATTCATCGCGGCAGTTGGATCGGGGAGTCTTCGGGTCAAACCAGCTATGAGGGGATCGCTGCGCAGGTCGAGGCGGCCGCCAGCGACCCGTCGGTGCACGCTGTAGCGTTGGAGATCGACAGCTTCGGCGGCGAGGTGGCCGGCGTGTTCGACCTGGCCGACCGAATCCGCGCCCTGCGGCGCGACAAGCCGGTCTGGGCGTTCGTCGCCGAGCACACCTTCTCGGCCGGCTATGCGCTGGCCAGCCAGGCGGACCGCATCCTTTTGCCGCGCACCGGCGCGGTGGGCAGCATCGGGGTTGTTGTGATGCATGCCGATCTCAGCGGCCAGCTCGATCAGGACGGCGTGCAGGTCACGCTTGTCCATTCCGGCCAGCACAAGGTGGACGGCAACCCCTACGCCCCGTTGGCCGGCGATGTGCAGGACGACATCCAGCGCGAGATCGACGTGCTGCGGTTCCTGTTCGCCGAGACCGTGGCAGCCGGGCGCGCCGGGCGGCTGAGCCAGGAGGCTGCGCTGGCCACCGAAGCCGCCACCTATCGGGGCGCAGACGCCGTCGCGGCGGGTCTCGCTGATGAAATTATCGATCTCGGCGGCGGCTTTACTGCCTTCCGGCAGATGGTGGCGCAAATGCCGACCGCCAATCTTCCCCGCGTTCAACGCGCATCCCTTCCCAACCCTCGAAAGGAGACCGCTATGGCCCACGCCCCCAACCAGGAGACCACGACCCAAGAGGAGGAGGCCCGTGATGCGCAACAGGAGGATACGGCCGATACCAGCGCTGACCTTGCTGCTGGCGACAAACCCTCCGAAGCCACCAACGCCGCACCGGAAACCGACGCCGCAGCACCGCCTGCAATCGCACCGGCATCACAAGCGCCCGCCGCGCAGCCCGGCAATCTGGCCGAGGTCTCGGCGCGGCTGCGCCAGGAGGCGGCGGAGATCACCGAAATCGCCGCACAGGCTGGCCGCCTCGGCATCGCTATCGATGCCGCGAAGGCGCTGCGCGAAGGCACCACACCCGAGGCGCTGCGCAGTCTCGTGCTCGAGCGCGCCAGTGCCGCCGCCGATGCGCGCGATGTCGTCGCCGCACCGCCGTCGCCCGCCCTGCCGCAGAAGCCGGAAAGCCCGCTCGTGGCCGCAGCAAAGCGGGATGCGGCCGCGAGCAAGAGCGGCTGACGCACCGCGGGCAGAGCCGCGCCAGACCGCCCGACATCCGACCACCCAACGAATCCCCGTCGCACCATCCCGGCGGGGACCCCTCCCGCATGGACCTGAAGGATCTCCGACATGACCACTCTCACCCAACCGCCCACGATGGGCGACGTCCTCAAATACGAGGTCAACCCGAACTACACCCGTGAGACCGTGCCGCTGCTCGCCGGTACCGCCTATCCCGTCGGCTCGGTGCTGGGGCGCATCACCGCCAGCGGCAAGTACAAGCTGGCCACCTCCGGTGGCACCGATGGCGCGCAGAGCGCGGCCGCCGTGCTGCTCTACGCCGTGGATGCGACCCTCGCCGATGCCGTCGGGGTGGTGGTCGTGCGCGGGCCCGCGATCGTGTCGCGCGCGGCCCTCGCCTATGACGCCTCCGTCGACGACGCCGCCAAGATTGCCACCAAGATCAGCCAGCTGACAGCCCTCGGCATTGTTGTTCGCGATACCGCCTGATCACTGCAACCGTGCCGTGAATGCTCGGCCCGGCACGCCTCCCTTTATCCTTCCTCCGGAGATCTGCCATGACCCTCACCCGCAACCCGTTCGACGCGGGCGGCTATTCGCTCGCCGAGATGACGCAGGCCATCAATATCCTGCCCAATCTCTACACCCGCCTCGGCCAGATGGGCCTCTTTCGGTATCAAGGCGTTACGCAACGATCCATCGTCATCGAGCAGCGCGAGGGCGTCCTCAGCCTGCTGCCCTCGGTCCCGCTCGGCGCGCCCGCCACGGTTGGCGACCGCGAGCAGCGCTCGATGCGCAGCTTCGCCCTGCCGTGGATCCCGCATGACGACGTCATCCTGCCCGCCGATATCCAGGGCATGCCCGCGCTCGGTGTCTCGGACGCAGCAGATCCGCTGGTCGAGGTGATGAACCACAAGCTGACGCTGATGCGCCGCAAGCATGCCCAGACCCGCGAATACATGGAGATGAACGCCCTGCGCGGCATCGTGAAGGATGGCGCGGGTACCACGCTCTACGACTACTTCACCGAGTTCGGGCTCACCCGCATCTCGGTCGACTTCGTGTTCGGCACGGCCGGCACCAATATCCAGGCCAAGGTCCGTGAGACCCTGCGCGGGATCGAGGACAATCTTCTGGGCGAGACCATGACCACCGCGCATGCGCTGGTCAGCTCGGAATTCTTCGACAAGCTGATCAGCCATCCCAAGACCGAGGACGCCTACAAGTTCTACTCGGCCACCGGCGGCCAGCCCCTGCGCGACGACATGCGCCGCGCCTTTCCCTTCGCCGGGATCCTCTTTGAGGAATACAACGGCTCGGTCACGCTTTCCAACGGCACCTCGGAACGCCTGATCCCCGCGGGCGAGGGCATCGCCTTCCCGATGGGCACGTTTGACACCTTCACCACATATGGCGGGCCGGCCAACCTGCTGGAGACCGCCAATACCGTCGGGCTGCCGCTCTATGCGCGCCAGATGATCGACGCCAAGGGCCGCTGGATCGATCTGATGACGGAAAGCTCGATCCTGCCGGTCAACAAGCGCCCGCGCCTGGCGATCCGCGTGCACAGCTCGAACTGACGGCTGATGATGTCACTCTTCGCAGAGGCCATCGACACGCTCTTCGGCGATCCGAACATGGGCCGCGATGCCGTCTACACGGCCGGCGGCGGCGCACCTGTTCTCGTCCGGGTGGTCGCGCGGCGCGCGGACGACACCACCGGCTTCGGCGACGCCCGAATCTGGTCGGAAACCACGCGCGTTGATCTGCGCGTCGCCGAGGTAGCCAATCCGCGCCCGGGTGATCGCCTCGAGATCGACGGCGAGGCCTTCCTTATCCAGGGCGAGCCGGTGCGTGATCGCGAGCGGCTGGTCTGGACAATAGATCTGAGGCCGGCATGAAACTGAAACTCGACGTCACACCGGACCTGGTCACCATGATGGCCGCAGAGATCGCCGCGGGCGAAAAGGCCGTCTCCGCCGCCACGCGCGAGGCCGGCACCAGCCTCAAGACCGCCTGGCGTGGGCAGATAACCGGCTCGGGGCTCGGCCAGCGTCTGTCCCGCACCATCCGCTCGGCGCAATACCCGAAGGGCCAACCCAGCCTGAACGCCGCCGCGCTGGTTTGGTCGAACGCGCCGGACATCGTCAGCGCGCACGACACCGGCCCGCTGATCCGCTCGAAGGACGGGTTCTGGCTGACGATCCCGCTGCCCGCTGCCGGCCGTGGCCGGCGAGGCGGAAAAATCACCCCCGGTGAATGGGAGCGCCGGCGCGGTCTGCGTCTGCGCTTCGTCTATCGCCGGTCCGGACCGAGCCTGCTCGTGGCCGATGGTCGTCTAAACAACCGCGGCCTCGGCGTGGCCTCGCGATCAAAGACCGGACGCGGCCGCGCCACAGTGCCGATCTTCCTGCTGGTCCCACAGGTCAAGCTGCCCAAGAGGCTCGACCTCGACCGGGACGCCGAGCGCGCGCACAACAGCGTGCCCGGGTTGATCGTGGCGAATTGGGTGGAAGGGCGGCTTGCGTGACCTCGTTGCGGACATTCCACCCGTTCTCTGCTTCTGTAGAGTTGTCTTTAGCAAAAGTGGCATCGGTGGAAGTTGGGCCTGTGATCGCGACGAACACAGGCGCTCGGCGGCAAGTCGATTGACGATTCCGCCGATTTGGGTGATCTTTGTAGGGAAAAGATGCTGGATCAACGAATGATGTGACTTCAAGCAATTGCTCATGAGGGGATAAAGGATGTCCTGCAAGCAAGTCCGTTTCGCATTGATTTATCTTGTATTGAGTTCCGGGCTGGTGAGTGCCCAAGAGACTTGTAACATGCCCCGTGAGGGCGAATGGCGCATGGAGATGGGCCAAACGATGACGGTCCAAGGACCGGGTGGTGGTCCAGCGGGTCAGGATTTCAGCCTTACTGTCGAGGGCTGCGGCGAAGAAATCGTACTCACGGGCTTCGGAGCGCCGGAAACCGGAGCGGTGAAACGTATGTCACGACAGTCAGATGGTTCTTACGGCGTGCAAATTCCTTTCCGAGGCATCGCTTATGTAGCATGGAAACTGAACCTGACGTCGCAAGAAAAAATGTCTCTTAGCTGGGCTTTTGGAACGGCGGTAGGTGGTCAGTCTGCATGGGCGGACGGTGACGGTGTGCGTGGGAGTGCATCACTGACAAAAGCATATTCTGAAATGGGGCGCTTGGATCCACGCTGCGCCTGCCCGCTTTTTGTGGATCAGCTGCGCGAAAGCATTGAAAACTCGAGGATTATGCGCGACTTTTATGCGAACCCGATTGTCTACACGCGCCCCGACACAATGCCTGACAAAGAAGCATGGAGGGCAAAAGAGGTGGAGGACGTTGCCGAACTGTTCGCAACACACGACATAACCATACAAGACGCTGTCGACAGGGTCGTTGAGCAACTTGGAGCTGATGACGAAACTCCTGAGAATACACCCGATAATACGGGTGCGACCGATACGAGTGTGCAGGCTTCAACCGACTGCGATACATGCAAAATACAGATGAAACAACAAATGACTGGCTGTGCTGCAGATGTGATTCAAGCTTCAATTATGGCACACGAAAAACATCATGCAAGTGTCTGTAATAAATTAAAGAAAATGCGCGCTGATGCTCACCCTCTCGACTTGCCCCTCCCACCAAAGTACTGTTTATATGCTTCCGATCCACTGGTGCACGCAGCAGAAGAAGTGGAAGCCTACGAAGCAGACATTGCCTATACCAAGGATGCCTTCAAACGAATGTGCAAACGCGAACTGAACTAGTGTTCGATGCCTGACAAAATATGCCCGGAGCTTTTGCTCACGTCTCGCGTCGGAACTTGAAGTCGACCTCGGCGTTTGCATCGGCGCTGCCGGACTGGACGACATCGCCTCCTCCGCCGTCGGGGAGCAGGCGGTCGATACCGCTGCGATCGACAAGCAGGAACACCACGGCGACGAGCCCGAGGATCAGAACACCGCCGCGAAGTGGTCGGCGTTTGCGCTTCGGCGTCCTGCGCCGCGGTCGACCATGCCGTTTCATCGTTCCTCACATCATCTTTCGTGTGACTTTGGCAGGCCGCTTTGTGACCAACAAGGCCAAGTCGCGATATCCAGGCCATCGGTCGGTTCGATCTTCACTACATCCCAAGGAGCCCCCATGCCCTCGACCCGCGAGACGATCCTTGCCGCGCTGACGGCGCAGCTTGCCGCGCATGCAGGAGCCGAGGTCCGGCGCAACGCTGTTCTGCCCGAGCGGGTGCCGACGGGCGGGCTGGTGATCGTGCGCGACGGCACTCCGGGCGAGCCCGATGTGACGCTGAGCCCGTGGCGGGCGTGGTACAGCCACCGCGTGGAGATCGAGGCGTTCATGCCGCCCGGTGCGCCGGAGGCGGCGCTCGACGCGCTGCTCACCCGCATCGGGGCCGCGCTGGCGCAGGATGACAGCCTTGGCGGGCGCGTCGAGCTGATGACGCCCTCGGCGCCGGAGCTGCAGCCGGTGCCGGTGGAGGGCGGCGCGCCATTTCTGGCCGCCACCCTCGCGGTCACGCTCGACTACCAGGTCACCGATCCGCTGACCGGCTGAGCGCGCCCCGTGCGCGCAGACACCAAAACCACACGACATATCCCGACATCACAGGAGAATGCCCATGGGCAAGCAACGCGCCTACGGCGCCGATGCCACACTCAAGGCCGTGCGCGAGACGCAGTACGGCGGCGCAACTACCGGCCCCGTGCGCCAGCTCGATTTCAAGACGGCGGATCTGTCGGCGAGCATCCCGCTCGGCGATGACCCGCTGCTGGGGCGGGGGCGCAACGCGCAGGCGCCCTATCGCGGGCTGGTCACCGATGAGGGCCAGCTCGAGATCCCGTTTGATTTGCAGGGCACGGGCTGGTGGATGACGGCGCTCTTCGGTGATCCCGCGACGACGCCGCAGGCGGCCACGGGGCGGATCAGCTTTGCAGACAACCCCGTCCCGGGCGCCACGCTCACGCTGAACGGGCTGACATGGACCCTTGTTGGCGGCGTGGCGGCGGGGAACGAGACCGAGATCGGCGCCACGCTGGCGGACACGCTCACCGCGCTGGCCGCCGATCTGAACGCCGCCACCGATCCAGACATCGCCGCGGCAACCTATGCCGTGGAAGAGGACACGGCGCTGGGCATCACGCATGACACGCCCGGCCCGGACGGCAACGCCTTCACGCTGGCCGCCTCGGCCTCCGCGCGTTCGGCGCCGACGCTGACCGGCGGCGGATATCGCCATGTCTGGCGCAGCGGGGCCGACACGCTGCCGTCCTTTCTCCTCGAGATCGGGCATCCCAAACTTACAAACCCGGTCTTCTTTTGCCATGCAGGCGCGGTGCTGGAAGAACTGTCCTTCCAGATGGGCCAGGAGGGGCCGGCCAACGCCACCGTCTCGGTGGTGGCGCAAGGTGAAGAGACCGAAGGCACCACGCTGGAACCCAACCCCGCCGCCTTTGATCTGCGCCGCTTCAGCCAGGGGCGCGGGCGTATCAGCCGCGCAGGCGCGCCGCTCGCGGGTGTGACAGCCGGCTCGCTAACCTTCTCCAACGGCATCGAGCGGGTGCGCTCCATTCGCGAGGATGGCCGGATCGATGGCGCGGATCCCACGCTCGCGACCTGCGAGGGGTCGCTGACCGTGCGCTTTGATGGCGAGACGCTGGTCGCGGAGGCGGCCAGCGGCGATCCGGTGGCGCTGGTCTACGGCTTTTCCATGGCGCCGGGCTACGGGCTGAACTTCACCCTGCCGCAGGTCCATCTGCCCAAGCCGAAGTATTCGATCACCGGCCCGGCCGGGGTCGAGGCGAGCTTCGAGTGGCGCGCCGCCGCCGATGCGGCCGGCGTGATGCTCGAGGTCGCGCTGCTCAACGATGTCGCAACCCATGGAGGGACCTGATGATCCGTCTCGACCTCAACCAAGCCGCTGACTGGCTCGATCTCGGGCACGGCGTGCAACTGCGCGTCGCCCCGATCACCACCTCGCTGATGAACCGGGCCCGCGAGGAGCCGATCCTCGCGGATCTGCCCGAGGCGGCCAGCGCCAATGCGCGCGGCATCGCGCTCGCCAAGGCGCTGGCGCGCGTGGCGGTGGATGACTGGACGGGCGTGCACGATGCCGACGACGCGCCGGCCGAGCTTTCCCCCGAAGGGCTCGACGCGCTTCTGGAGATCGTGCCGATCTTCGAGGCGTTCCAGCTGCGCTACGTGGCGCCGGGCCTGCATCTGGAACAGGAAAAAAACGCCTCGGCGCCCTCGCAGACTGGCACTTCGGCGGGGGCGCCGAATACTGCGGCAACTGCGGCCAAATCTGCGACGCCTGCCCGGCGCGGCAAAACGCGCCGCTGACACGCGAGGGCCTGCTGGCCTGGGATGTCGCGCGCGAGGCCACCGGCCAGCTGCGCGTCTCGGGCGGCGCGGTCGTCGGCTGGGATATGGGCGCGGTGCTGGCCATGGCGGACGCCGGCGGGCTCGATCAAAGAGCAGCCGTTGAGCTCCTTCCGGTGATTGAGGCCGCGATGGTGCGCGCGCTCAACGCGCAGATCCGGGCGCAGCGCCCGCAGTGAACATCCATACCCCAGAAACCAGGCAACAGGGATCGGAGTCCCAATGACCAGTGCTGTCAAACAGGTCACAGTGCGGCTGGCTGCCGAGGGCGGCCGGCAGGTCCGGGCCGAACTCAAGGGGATCGGCGCGGATGGCGCGACCGCCTTCCAGCGGCTGACCTCGGAAATGGAGGCGGCCAATGCGCGCGCCGACCGGTTCTTTCGCCGGCTGCGGATTGCGGCCGCGGCGGGGGCGGCCGCCGCGGCCACCGCCGCCACGGCCATGATCCGCTCCGGGCTGCAGGCCGTCGATGCGCAAGCCAAGCTGGCGCAATCGCTGGGCACCACCGTCGAAAGCATCCAGACGCTGGAGCGCGCGGGCGAACTGGCGGGTATTTCGATGTCGGGCATCGAGCAGGCGACGAAGGATCTGACGCGCCGGCTCAGCCAGGCGGCGGCCGGGACCGGGCCGGCGGCCGATGCGCTCGACCGGCTGGGCCTGTCTGCCACCACACTGATAGCCCTGCCGCTGGACGAGCGTGTTGGGGCGATCAACGCCGCCATCGAGGAGTTCGTCCCCGCTGCCGAGCGCGCCGCTGTCGCGGGTCAGCTTTTCGGCGAGGAAGGTTCGATCGCCATGGGCCGGATCGACACCGCGACGCTGCGCCAAGCGACCGCGGACATGCGCGCCTTCGGGGTGGTGGTCTCCGAACAGGATGCGGCCCAGATCGAGCGGACCAACGATGCGATCTCGCGGCTGGGGCTGATCTGGCGCGGGCTGGCCAACCAGCTGGCGGTCGCCGCGGCCCCGGCGCTGGAAGCCGCGGCCGATGCGATGGCCGCACTCGCGGAGCGCAGCGGCCCGGTGGGTCGCGCTATCGAGCTGGTGCTGGGTAATCTCGACCGGCTTGCCGCGACGCTGGCCGCGGTCGCGGGGCTCGTGGCCGGGCGCTTTGTTGCGGGGCTGACTGCTGCGGCCTTCAGCGTGCGCGGTCTTGCCACGGCGCTGGCAGTGCTGCGCGGCGCGCTCATCCGGCTGCCCTTTGTCGCCCTGGTGATTGGCGCACAGGAGCTGATCCTGCGCTTTGGCCGGCTGGTCGAGGCCGCGGGGAGTTTCTCGGGCGCGCTCGATCTGCTGCGCGGCGTGGCCGCGGAGGTCTGGGACCGCATGGGCATTGGTGCGCAAGCGCTCGGCGCGACGGTGGCCGCGGCGTGGGCGGGGATCCGCGCCAGCGTTGTCGAGGGGGTGCAGGCCAGCCTCGACGCGGTATCGCGCGGCGCGTCGCTGATGATCAACACATTTCAAGGCGCCTTCGCGGCGGTGCGCGAGATCTGGTCAGATCTGCCGGCGGTGCTGGGGGATTTGGTGATCACCGCGGCGAATGCGGTGGTGCGGGGCGTGGAACGGTTGCTCAATGCGGTGATCGGGCGCGTGAACCGCTTCATCTCGGGTATCAATACCGCCCTTTCCGCCCTGCCATCCTGGGCCGTCGGGGACGACGGGCTGCGTATCGGGGCGATCGATGATGTCAGCTTTGCCGGAATCGAGAACCGCTTTGCAGGGGCGGCAGGGAAAGCCGGCGGTGCTGCGGCAGAGGCGTTCACGCGAGGATTCGAGCGGGACTACCGGATCCCGGACCTTGGCCTGAGCGCGTATGCCGAAGACGCGCGCGCCACGCAAACGGCGCTGCGCGGCGTTGCGGATGAGCTGAGCGCGGCGGCAACGGGGCCGCTGGAGTCCGTGCAGGCGATCCGCGCGGTGTTGGCGCGGACCTCGGAGGAGGCCGAGGGCGCGGCCGATGCCGTCTCCGGCATTGGCGCAGCGTTTGACGCAGTTGCAGGCGGTGAGGATGGCGCAGCAGGTGGCGCTGGTAGCGGCGGCGCGGCCGGGCGCGCGGCGACCGCGGCCACTGAGGCCGGCGCCGCCATCGATGCGGCTGGCGAGCGGGCCGCATCGGGATGGGACCGGGCACGCGAGGGGCTGGATGATTACGCCACCCGCGCGATGGAGACCGGCCGCCAGATCGGCGACGCGCTGGTCAGTGCCTTTCGCGGGGCCGAGGACGCGCTTCTGACGCTGGTCACCAAAGGCAAGGTGGATTTCCGGGATCTGGCCAATTCGATCCTCGAGGACATCACCCGCATCGCGCTACGCTCGGCGGTGCTCGGCCCGCTCGCCAACTGGCTGGGCGGGGCGCTCGGCGGGATCGGCGGCGGTCTTGGCGGCAG
>NZ_JBPBBB010000044.1:0-23246 GCF_050896375.1 Roseovarius tibetensis | reverse complement strand
TCGGAGACGATGCCGGAGAGCGTCTCTCCACCACCGCCGCCGCGATTGAGAAAGAGCTTCGCCCAGCCGTCGCTGCCACGCACCAGAAGCGTGTCGGAGGCCGCATCATAAACCTGCGCGCCGCGCTCGCTGACGGGATAGGGCCAGGTCTCGTCGAGCACCACGGCACCGGTCGCGGTGTCGAGCTGGATGAGCCGCGTGCTGCGCATCAGCGTCCAGCGCTGCCCGGTGAGCCGGCTTTGCCCGAAGAACGGCCCCTCGTAATTGATCTGGTGTGGCACGACCGTCTTCCAGACGAGGCCGGTGTCGCTGCGCCATTTGAGCGTGTAGATCGCGCCGGCCGAGCTGCCATTTGCCACGCGCGCCTGGAAGAGGACGCTGTCATCGGTGACATCGTAGATCAGGCCCCCGGCGGTGTCCCAGAAGCCTGTCGCGCCGGGCTCGAGATCCGTCGGAGCAAAGCTGGCTATCTTTTCGAAGGTGACGCCGAGGCTTTGCCCGGAGACGCTGTCGTAGCGCGCGGTGGCCGCGACGCGGAGGCGGTAGAGCCCGAGGCTGGAGTGATTGATCCCCCGGCCGCTGGCCAGCACCCAGCCCTCGCCGAACCCTTCGCCGACAGCGCCGGCTATGACGCCGCGCACACGCGACTCCGCCACGCCCTGACCGGCGCCCCAGACATAGGCCATGGTGTCGGCGCGCAGCAGGCCGACATCATCGAAAAGCGAACCGGTCAGCAGGAAATCGACCCGCCCGGTGGGGCCATAGGCCGACACCATCCCCATCCAGGTCGTGGCGACAAAGCGCGTCGTGGCATTGGTCAGCCCGTTGCTCCGGCTCCCGAACCGCGTGACTTCCTTGAGCGCATTCGGCTCGACCCTCAATATCGGGCGCGAGTTGCCCGTCCCCGCGGTGAGGTAGAGATGGCCGTCCTCGCCGCAAAAGAGCGTGCGGGGGAAGTTGTTCGGCGCGACGGCCGTGATATCCGTCATCCGCGCCTGGCGGTCTTCTTTCATGGTGCGCAGGCTGAAGCGGCGGATCCCGGCGGCCGCGGCATCGCTGCTCGACGACAGGAAATACCCGTAGCCGCGGCGCCAGTCGACCGCCAGCTCGTCGATCTGGTAGGAGCCGAGAGACGCGCCCTCGCCAGTCGTGATGAAGTCGATGCTCTGCCAGGGCTGCTGCGCCGCCCGCTGGTAGGTGATCTCCGCCGTGATGTTGGGGATGCGGTTGCCGAAGTCCGCGAGCGCCAGGTCCTCGAAGACGATGGTGGCAAGACCCCGATGGGCGGGCGCACGGCCCGCGCCGACATGCGTCTCGATCAGCGGGTCGGCCAGCTGATCCTCCGCGCCGGAATGGAACCGGAACCTGAGATCGGGCCTCGCGACATCGGGGCTTGCGCCGGTCTTGTCGTAGATGAGTTTGCCGTCCGCCCAGATCCGAAGCACGTCCCCGGCCGGCCCTTCGCCGAAGGCGAGCGCGAAGGACGAGAAATAGGAATAGGTGACCGAGGTCTGGGTGGCGCCGCCGCCGCCCTTGCCGCCCGAGCGGGTCCGGGTGACGTTCTTCTGCTCGGCGATGCCGGCGGTCCAGATCATGTTGCCGGCCATGCGCAAGGTGCCGTAGCCGGTGGCGATCGATGCGCCATAGGCCGACGAGGACACGGTCAGGTCGCCGAGGCGCGGTCCCTCGGTGGTGACGTTTTGGCCCCTGACGGGAAACAGGAGGTTGCCCGCGACAGAGCCGACGAGCCAGCCGGCTTGCCAGCCGAGGCCGACCGCGGAGCCGAGTGCGGCGCCGCCTGCTGCAACGAGAATGGCCATGCGAGATCAGGTTCCGGGGTGGCGAAAGCGGAAGGCGAACTTGACCTTGCGGGGCCACTCGCCGGCATAGGGTTCCTCGATCACCTGCCGGCGCGTGGCGTGCGCATGCAGCAGATGCGGCCGCCCGAGCCGTTCCGTCAGAAAGCCGCAATGGCAGGGACAGGCCTGATCGGCAAAGACCAGCACATCGCCGGGCCGAGAGTCCGTGATGGCGACGCCGTCCATGTGCGCGCGAAAGTGGTCGACAAAGTTCTGTCCCTGCGCGCGGCGCCCGTAGGCGGTGTGATCATAATCGGAAAGCCGCAACGCCCGGGCGACCACCACCACCAACCCGACGCAATCGAGGCCCCGGATGCTGCGCCCCTGGTGCCGCCAGGGGGTGCCCAGCCATGTTCGCGCCTCGGCGACGATCGCCTCAGGGGTGACGGTCTCCGGAGTGGCGGTCACAGGGGTAACGCTCTGAGGAGGAATAATCTCATCGTGCATCGGGATATCGCATCATGACATCCTGGCCGGGCACGTAAGGCTCGCCGCGGAAGTTCAGGACGTTCGCGAAGCGGTCGATGCAGGTGTCGAGCCGCTTGTCGCAGCCGGGATGGATGCGGAACATGTCGCCCGCGGCAATCGCGTAGCCCATGGGCAGGAACAGTTCGACGTGGCCGGTGGTCTGCCCCCAGCCCTTCACCTCGATGGCGCGCCCGGCATTGGCACCGGTCTCCCAGGTCAGCACACCGCCCGCGAACCAGTCGTCGGTGGCGCGGGGCTCATCGAGTTCGGCGGTAAAGACGGCGCGATCGGTGACCTCGGTCACAACGCCTGACCGGGTCCAGGCCTCCTCGGCCTCGAACACGGCGTCGCCATCGAGGGTCTGCGCGCCCACGCTTGTGTCGAACGCGGGCTGCGTCGCGGCGGTCGTGCCTGCACTCACGCAGCGATAGACGCGGTTCTCGTAATCCGCCGCGGTCGGGATCGCGGCGGTGGTGTCGGTGATCACCGCCGTGACCGCATCGAAGGCCGCGTTGGCTTGGCTGCCGGCCGCAAGCTGGTGCAGCAGCCGGATCCGCAGGACGCGCGTGCCCGCCGGCAGCTGCGCCTGATCGACACCCCTCTGCGCCCAGCTGTCCTCGGGGAGGATGGCCTCGAAGTCGGTATCAAGCAGTGTGGCGAGTAGGCTGCCCGCGCCGTCAAAGGCCTCGAGGACAACCCGGCCCAGATCATCGGGGAAGGAGTTCGCCCGGCTTACCGAGGCATCCAGCCGGTAGGCGTCTGCGTCGATCTGCAGTGGATCCAGTCCCGATGCGACGAGGTCGAGTGTTTGGGTCACCTCACCGGATGCGGAACTTCCGCCCTCCAGGTAGTAGCTGCCAGCCGCAGGCGCCAGGCTGCCATTGCCCGCGTCATGCACGTCCCAGTCGCCGGACACCTTCGTCCATCCTGTCGGCGTGAAGCCGGACCCGCCGCCGGCGCCATCCGCCTCGAAGCTGCCATTGACGATCGGAAGCAGGAAACTGACCGGCGTGCCGGTCGTGCGCACGCGCACCACGTCGCCGACATTGTACGCCGTCGACCGGGCGATCTCGGACGGCGCGACCGGCACCTTGCAGCGGTGATCTCCGAGATCGGCGCGGCATTCGGGGCTGTAAAGCTCGCCGATGCGTTGCTGCAGCGCTTGCGTCATGCCCCGCAGCTCGGTCCGGAATATGTCCTGCTCGCTCAGCACGACCTCTCCGAACCAGCCGCGCCGCATCCGCAGAGCGCCCATGGCCGGATCCGCCCAGTTGACGATGAAGATCCGCACCTCCGCCTGATCGAAGAGACCCGCGCGGAGCTCTTCCTCGGTGATCGCCGCGCTGTCGAAGACGCCCTCGACGTCGAGATTGTCGACGCTGAGGCTCGCGTCGCCCGCGATGGCCGTGCGCGAATAGCCGGAACTCGCCCTGTAGAGATTGCCCTCGAACGCCAGATCGCGGTCGTGGTCGGTGAAGAAGAACTCCCTGCCGTCGATGCGCGAGATACGCCAGCAGGTGGCGAGCGTCGTCACCGGCCCGGCGAGGTGGGCTGCGAGCGCTGTCGAGGTCGACTTCATGGGCGGATCAGCGCCCCGCGCAGGACGACCAGCGCCGTGGCAAGCCCGCGGACCGAGAGCGCGGCGGCGGCAAGCCCGGCGACCCAGCGGCCGGCCAGGAAGGCGGCAAAACTCCCTGCGATACTGGCCAGCCGTCCGAGGTTGGCGAAGAGCCCCTGGATGGCCTGCCCGAGCGGGCCGGTGGTGCGCGCAACCGCCGCCATGGCCTCGGCGACCGCTTCCAGCGCGGGGGCGGCCGCGACGGCCAGCTGGTTCGAAAGCCCGCGCCAGACCAGCCCGAGGCGCGAGATGGCGTCATTGGTCCGCTCGATCCGGGCGGCGTCCTGTTCAGACACCACGACGCCAAAATCCCGCACGTCCTCCGTCGCCTGGCGCAGCGTGGCGCTATCGATCCGCGACATGGCGATGGAGCCTTCCTCGCCAAACAGCTGGCCCGCGACGGCGGCGCGCTCCGCGGCCGGCACAAAGTCTTCAATGGCGGCGTTGATCGCACCGACGCGCTGGTCCAGCGGCAGTGCGATCAGCTCGGTGGCCGAAAGCCCCAGCCGGTCCAGCGCGTCGGCGGCGGGGCCTGTCCCGGCGGCCGCCTGGCTGAGGCGGCGCGTCAGGTCCTTCGTAGCCTGCTCGATGCCGGACATCGCCACGCCGGCCAGTTCGCCCGCGCGCTCCAGCGTCTGGATCGACGCGACGGTGGTGCCCAGCGATTGCGCGAGCTTGGCCTGCGCATCCACCGTCTGCAGACCGGAGCGCACCATGGCCACGCCCGCCGCCGTGGCGGCCGCGACAGCGGCTGCCGAGGCCACCCGCACCCGGCGCGCAAAGCCGGCCAGTCGCCGGTTCGCCGCCTCCATTTCCTGGCTGAGCCGCCTGAAGCCGCGCTTGCCGGCCTCGCCCACGCCCTCCAGCTCGGCGCGCACCTGCCGGCCGCCCGTCGCCGCGAGGCGGACGCTGACCCGTTTCTCAGCCATGGGACTGTTCCATCTGTTCGTTGAGTTTGGCCACCATCACCGCTTCGATGCCGGGCAGCAGCTCGGCCATGGCCAGCGGTGGGACACCGAGGGCTGTCCCGAGAGACAGCGCGGCGGACATGTCCCAGCCGATCACCGCACCGGGCAGCACGCGCAGCTGGCCGCCGAGACGGCCGACAAGGTCCCAGACCTGCGTGCCCTCGAACGTCAGCGGCTGGTTTAGGACCGCGGGGCAGTCCTGGCACGCTTGTGGGTAGGCTTCGCTGGGTTCGCAGCCCTCGCAGTATCGATCGCCCCCGCCGAAGGACCACTCGGCGAGGGCGCGGAGGCGTTTTTTTCCTGCTCCAGCAGCAGGCCTTTGGAGACATAGGTCAGCTGGAAGGTCTCGAAGATCGGCCAGACGTCGAGGAGAGCGTCGATGGCCTCGGGGCTGGGCTCGATGGGATTACCGTCCGTTTCGCCGACACCCTCCCAGTCTAGCACAGCCCGGCGCGCGAGCGCCTTGGCGAAGGCGACGGCGCGTTCCTCGTCGGTGGCGTCCTCGGGGACCGCCTCCACAGCCGGATCGCTGCGGGTGGCAACCATTAGCGCGGTGGTCAGCGGACGAAGTTGGACCCGGACGCCGGGGGCAAGGTCATGCCATCGTGGCGCGTTCGTCAGGTCGAGCGTCAGCATTAGTAGGTCTCCACATTATTCACGAGGGTGGTGGTGCACATCCGGCTGACGACGCTGTCGCGGGCGGCCTGCCAGTCGAAGGTCGCCTGCACGCCCTGCGGGCCGGAAATCTCGATGCGCGGGCGCGGCAGGTAGACGGCATGCGCGGTCAGAGAAAGGCTTTCTCCGGAGGGTAACGTATAGCCGAACTCAAGCTCGCAGGGATCGCCATTGATCGCCTGGTTGACCAGCACCTGGTCGGCGAAGCGCACCTCGACCCGGCCCGTCAGCGCGGCGATGCTCGGGTCCGCCCCGTCGATGCGGCCATCCGGCCGGATGGTTTCCACCCGATCGAGATTGTTGGCATAGGTGATCTCGGCCGAGACGATGTTGCCGAGGGACGATCCGTTCCGCGTGATCGCGCCGTTGAAATGGCCGAAGCGCTGCAGGTCCAGCTCGGCCAGTGTGCCGGCGGCAGACGCCGTGGCGGTGCTTTCGCCCTGTGCCACAAGGCTCGCGTTCGCCGTCAGCAGCCCCGAGCGCTGCATCTGCCAGCTGAGCGTGTCCAGCACGCAGCCGGAATACATCGCATAACGCGGCACCTCCGGCATGCCGGTCTCGATCGACATGCTGGGCAGCGTCCAGGACCCCGACTGGAACTCGTGTGTCCAGGGGCCGGTGCCGGTGGTGGCAGGCTGACCGAAGGCCGCCTTCAGCCAGAAACCGAACGCCTGCGTGTCGATCGGCACGACCACATCGCCGTCCGAGGTTACCGCGTCCTTGATCGGCGCCAGCGGATCGCGGCCGTAGCCGAGCAATTCCGAGTTGAGCAGCGGCTGCTCCGCGCCGAGCGACGTGCTGGCGAAGGGCATGCGGGTGAAACCGCCCGCGGGCGGCGTTCCATAGGTCGTCTCGAACGCAAGCGCCATCTGCGCCCGCGCCCCCTGCGCTCGTGCCATGCTGTTCTCCTCGGATTGTCGGGTGGATCAGCCAAGCGGATCGGCCGTGGAATAGTGAAGAACGATCGGGAGTGAGGCGGATAAGACGACAGTCCAGTGGACGGTCGTCCCGCCGAACGCGGCCTTCAGGCTGGCCGCAGATTCACCCAAGCGGGTCGTCAGTTGAGTAATGCAAGACGACCGGAACAACTGCCGCCTTCAGGCTTGCCGCGCCCTCGACGGGCAGATCGACCGGGCGCGGCGCTTCGGCCTCGACCCAGTCGCAGAGGCCGTCCAGCGTGCGGTCGGAGGCGAGCGCCGCGCCGATGCTGGCGGTCAGCGTGTCGAAGGCGGCATCAAGGTCGGCGCCTTGCACCACTGCCTCGATTTCGGCTTGGTGCTGGTAGTGATAGCGCAGAGGCGACAGTGTGACTTCGGGCTCCCCTGGTTCGCCGTCACGCAGGATCAGCAGGCCCTCGGCCGGGACACGCTCGGGTAGGACCTCGCCACGCAGCACCGTGGCAACCGCGTATGCGGAAAGCTGTGCCGTCAGCGCCGACAGGATCGTCTCGCGGGTCGAGGGCATGGGTGGATCCTTTGCTGGGTGAATGGTTGTTGCATCCTCGACACCCCGCTGACCAAGCCCGGGTGGCGCGTCAAAGCGTTTTTCGAGGGGTAGGAAAAAGGTGTCATGCTATAACTGCATGCGCGGATAATCGTTCGGAGGCGTGTTCAGAAACTGGAATTGATCCCGAGGAACATGTCGACCGATTCCTGCTCGTAAAACGCGACATTCGAATCTGTCTGGGAAAACTCGACATGCCAGGACGGCGTGAAGCCCATGTATTCGATGTTCTCGAAAGAGGCTGAAATACCAAGCTTTCCGCGCAGATCACGTCGCCCCGATGGCTGAAAGCCATCGGCTGGATAGCGGCGCTGTTCCAGACCGACGCTTGACGAGAAGCGAACGCCGAAAATCGGCTCGGCCATCCTGTAGATCAACTGCGCGCGCAGGGCGGTATTCTGGATATAAGCAGCATCTGCCTCGGTCCGTCTGACCGAGCCCAAGAAAATGAGCCGGGCACCGGTCTTCAGGTGATGCCGGATTTCTCCCTGCAGACCATAGCTGAAGACCGACCGAGCCGCGCTGTCTTGCCGCCACTGCTTCTGAGTGCTGAGGGTCACCCGGAGGCCGGTCGAGGGGCGCAACTGAAAGCTTTGGGACAGGCGCAAACGGGCGTAATCACTCAACTTCTCGCCACCGTACCATGTCAACCCGACCGCGCCGGCAACTTCATAAACGGAATTGCCCTCGGCACGTGCGAACCGATGAAGTGCGCCGACTTCGACCCTTTGAAAGTTGAAATCGCTGCCGCTCGCATCTGGAGCCTGCCGTTGCGCCTCACTTGACAGGCGATAGCTCCGGGTTTCCAGTTCAGTTGTCAGGGCTGTCTCGCTTCGCTCCGACTGAGCAATGCGGTAGCGCAGATCAGCGTCAACCGCGAGTTCGGTTCCAGATAGCGCACGCGACGTTCCCAGAAGCCGGAACGGCAGGCCGAATAACTCGATTTCTTCGGTGCTGCTGCCATCGTTGATATTCGACGATGATCTGACGCCGATCCTGAACTGGAGCCTCAGTGGATTGACGCGTCTGACATGTTTGAAGTTGCGCTCGGCAATGCGCCGGGCTTCGGTATCGGGAGCGGCCTGCGCAGCTCGTCGCAGCCACCATTGCGACCGCGTATACGCGTCGCGGTGAAAATCCGACCTGCCAACCAGCATCGCAGACTCGAATGCTTGCTGGTCTGTTTTTGACGCAGAATAAGCTGAACGCGCGACGTTGCGCGCTTCGTTATAGTTTCCAAGATGCTGCAGTGCCGCAGCCATGAGCACCAGCGCATCCGGATCTTGTGCGTGCCGATCAATCAGCGCGCGTGCTAGCGCTAGAGCGATCTCGGGTTTTCCGGCTGCCAGGACCTCGCGCCCCAACAGAACCGATTGTTCGGCGTCGAGTTCGAAACTTGCATCCTTTGCGTCAGCTTCACGTGCGCCTAGGCAGACGGTGATCAGGCAGAGCAGGGTCAGCAGGGCATAGGTCAACCGATGACGTGCAGGCTTTATTGGTGTCAAACTGCTGGCTCATTCCACCCGGGCGATGAAGGCGCCACGCTCCAACTCATCACCTTCCCTGATGATGACAACGCCCGCGGATGCGGCGGCATCGTCCCCTGCGATCATGCCGTCATATGCTCCGACATCCACTTTGTTGACGGCTGCAACCCCGGTGAAATTGCCTTCGATGTCTATACTCGTGAATTGCATTACAACGTCGTCATATTGGACGTTTCGGACTTCTTCTTCCACCTCTACGGTCTGATCCAGGCTACGTCGATCTCGGATAACGCCTTCAACGCTCGGTATCCGGTCCGCGAAGTCAAGGTCAAGTTGAACGCGCCCCTCCACCCGATGCAGGAACGAATCCGTCATATCACCGCCGTCATTACTCCCGACATTGCGAATGCCAGCGTAATCTCCGACATGCCGGACCTGAACATTGCGCGGCAGCTCTGGAATATCGGCGCGCGTAAGCACGGTACCGCCGAACTCACGGTCCAGCCGAACAGGGGTTCCGACTACACCGGCAGAAACGCCATGGGTCCCATCCGTGCGCACGAGGGCCAGATAGCGCCGTGCCCCGCCTTCATTCTCGAAAGCCGCAAACCCGCGCACGTCCCTTTCCGACACTCGGTTGAACCGACCGGCAACGTCAAAAGGCTCGCCTTGCACGATCAGAGTGTCTGAATCCGGATCGTAGGAGATTGATTCAATATCACCGCTGTACCGTTCATCTGCTATCGGTATGCTTTCGATTTCGCCGCTGCCTGCAAATCGGTTCGGGTCAGTTTCTCCCGAATCGTCCACGCCGCAGGCCGAAAGGCCTGTGCACACGCACGCGACAACCATCTTTTTCATTTTCATTGAACCTTGCACGTCCTTGACTGTGTCTGCCTGTTTACCAATTCCTACCTTGAAATCCCTGTTACAAGATAGTCGATGGAGCTTCACATGATTGCTTGTGCGACATTCACACAACAGGGGTGATCTTGCCAATTATCTCTTGAGCACTTGCTACCGCTGCGCTGCTTATTGCGCAACTGTTCTGAACAGCAGGCTCAGGGCTATCGCACCTCCACCCAGTTCGCCACGATCAGCCCCGGAAGGCTGGCTTGCGCCCGCGCGGCATCTCGATCCAGATCCAGCCGCTTGGGCAACTTCACCTGCGGGACTAGCAAGAAGATCGGCACCGTGGCGCGACCGCGTCCAGTCTTCGAGCGCGACTCGACGCCTAGCCCCCGGTTGTTCAGACGCCCGTCGGCCACGAGCAGGCTCGGTCCGGAGCGCCGATAGACAAAGCGCAAGCGCAGACCGCGGCGGCGCTCCCATTCGCCAGGGGTGATTCTGCCGCCCCGGCGTCCGCGCCCGGCGGCGGGCAACGGGATCGTCAGCCAGAAGCCGGTCTTCGAGCGGATCAGCGGGCCGGTGTCGTGCGCGCTGACGATGTCCGGCGCATTCGACCAGACCAACGCAGCGGCGTTCAGGCTGGGCTGGCCTTTCGGGTATTGCGCTGACCGGATGGTGCGGGACAAGCGCTGGCCGAGTCCCGCGCCGGTGATCTGCGCGCGCCAGGCGGTCTTTAGACTGGTCCCGGCCTCGCGCGTGGCGGTGGTGACGGCCTTTTCGCCCGCCTTGATCTCCGCGGCCATGATGGCGACCAGATCCGGGGTGACGTCGAGTTTGACCTTCATGCCGGCCTCAGATCCACGGTCCAGACCAGCCGCTCACGATCGCGGACGGGCTCGCCTTGGATGAGAAACGCCTCGGCGTCGATCTCGATCCGGTCACCGGGCCGGGGTTGGGGCACCTCGACCACGCGCAGATCGACACGCGTGGTCTCCGACCAGAGGCGCGCGTCGCCAAACTCGGTGATGTCATCCGCGCGGCGGGTCACCACGCGGACAAGGGTCGGCGCACCGCCCTCGGGCGTGTAGACGGCCTCGCGCCCGACATTGCCATCGGCGAACAGCGCGTCGAGCGCCAAGGCGACGGCCGTCATCAGGTCCGCCGTGCGCTGCGCAGCACCTGCGGGCGGGTGCAGATCGGCAGCGGGTTGCTCTCGATCTCCAGCCGCACCCATTCGTCGCGGTCGCGATCCGGGATCATGCGCGCATAAAGCGGCAGGCCGACGGTATTGACCGTCTCGAAGGTGTCGGCGGGGGCGTAGTAGATCTCGAACAGCCCCTCGACGCCCTCGGGGTAGAAATACGCCTTGTCGGTCGGCACGCCGAAGCCCAGCCCGCCCCGGTAGCGGCGGAAGGTGATGCCGCCGAAGCTGACCTCCTCGCCCACGCGGCCGCGCAGATCGGCCGCCGCGGCGGTGTTCAGGTACGTCTCGCGCACCTCCTTGTGGGCCACGAGATCGGCGAAGAAGGCCGAGCCGCATTCGGCGCGCAGCTGCACCTGACCGGCGGCCAGCCCGCCAAGCGTGTCCTCGACGCTCTCGATCATTGCCTGACAGCGCTTGCG
Source organism: Roseovarius tibetensis (assembly GCF_050896375.1). Lineage (NCBI taxonomy): Bacteria > Pseudomonadati > Pseudomonadota > Alphaproteobacteria > Rhodobacterales > Roseobacteraceae > Roseovarius > Roseovarius tibetensis. Next base: position 12,196 of record NZ_JBPBBB010000044.1, on the reverse strand, counting down.
CAGCGCGCCCGAGCCCGGGGTCGCATTGTCGAGATCGAAGTCGATCTCGGCGGCCGGGGTGATGCCGAACTCGGCGTGGTAGTCGATGACGGTGGCGCCGTCCTTCGGGTCCTTGACCACCCCTGGATGCCGTTGAAGAGGTGAAACTCGAAGGTGGCCTCGGCATCGTTGCGCAGGCGGCCCAGCTTACGTGCCACTTCCGTCTGCACCTGCTGGACCGCCGTCTCCGAGCCGAAGTCGCGGATCGCCTGGATTTCCGAGGCCCAGAGCACGTCCTGCTTCTTGAACTGGCGACAGACGAAGGCGCGCGTGTCGCGGCGCTCGGGGATCTGGCTCTCATAAGCCGAGCCGCGTTCCGAGAACGGGATTAGCGACAGCGTGCCGTCGCGGCTCTCGATCATAACGGTGCGCGAGCGCACGCCGCGACTGCCAAAGAGGTCAGCGCCGGAAAGGATCGCGGGCTTGTAGGGGATGTTCTCGAGCGCGCGGGTGAGCTCGATGATGGAGAAGGCATCGCCTTCAAAGATGTCCATGGTGGCCATGGGAATGTCCTTTCAGTTTCGGGATCAGCGCAGAAGGATACCGAGCGCGGCCAGCGCCGTCGTGGCGGTGGTGATCTGGGTCTCGGTGGCACCCTCGGGGAAGGTGATCTCGTGGCGGTTGACGATGGCGGGGCCGCGCACCAGCACCACGGCATGGGCATCGCTGTCGGTGGCGTCGACCGCGCCCCAGAGGAGGCCGGCGGCGTTCTGGCTGCCGTTGGTGGCAGCGGGCGCAAGGCCCGTGTATTTGCCACCCGAGGTGATCCTGCCGAGCACCGTGCCGGGGGCGAGCTTGCCGGCGCCCGACGCCATGGTGACGGTGTCGCGGGTGAAGTCGCGCAGCACTTCCCAGGTGAGAAAGCCGCCGGCGTGTTGGTCTTCGGTGAGCGTGGCCATGGGGAATTATCCTTTGAGCTTGAAGGCCCGGGCGATGACATCGCCCCAGGGCCGTGTGGTCTCGCTGCGCCCGGGTTGCGGGTGATGCGGGTTGATCTGCGGCGCGGCCTCGGCGCGCGCGTCCAGCAGGCTGGCGCGCACGGCGTCGAGGCTGGCGTCCTCCTCGAGAAACCGCCCGGCCATCTGCGGCTGGCTGGCAAGGCGGCAGAGATCGACGACGGCGCGCGCATGCGCGATGGCCTCGGCGCGGATCGCGGTGGCGTCGGGTTGCTCCGCAGCATTGTTGGCGTCTGCAACAATGCTGCCGGGATCAGTCTCGGCCGCGGGGAGGTTGTCACCTGCGCCATCCGCCCCTTCGCTTCCGGGCTGTGGCGCGGGCTCGGTCGGCGACGCAACATCGTCATTGCCTCCAACGATGTCTGCCCCTATCGCTGCGTCTTCGTCCGGCGCGACGGCTTCGACCGCTTCCACCAGTTCGGGCGGCGCGTTGCGGAACCGGCCGATGTCGAAGGCAGCGGCGATGCGCACCGGCTCGGCCAGCCGCGTGGCAAGACCCGCCTCCAGCGCCTCGGCGGCGTCGAACCATGTCTCGGCCGCGAGGAATGCGGCGATCTCCGCCTCGGGCTTGCCGGATCTGGCCGCGTAGCCGCGCAGCATGCTGGCCCCGATCTTGTCCAGCGTCCCGGCCATGTCGCGCATGTCCGAAGCCGTGCCCATGACTAGCCCGCTTGGGTCATGGATCATCAGGAAGGCGTTTTCCGGCATGACGATCTCGTCGCCCGCCATGGCCACATAGGAGGCTGCCGAGGCCGCGATGCCGTCGATCCAGACGGTGACCGCGCCGGCATGCCGGCTCAGCGCGTTGTGGATGGCGACGGCATCGAAGACCGAGCCGCCGGGGCTGTTGAGACGCAGATCGATCGGCGCGTCATCGGGCAGCGCGCCCAGCTCGGCCAGAAATCCCTTGGCCGAAACGCCATAGGCGCCGATCTCGTCATAGATCAGCACCTCCGCGCCGCTGTCCCGCGCGCGGATCGTGTACCAGCTGTTCATGATGTCACTCCTGATTGGTGGCGGGGTCGGTCGCGGCCGCGTCCTCGCCATTGTTGCCACCGGCGCCGTCACCGGGACCCGGCCGCGTGGCCGGCGTCGCGCGCGCGCCCTGCGTCTCGCCCGGGCTGGTGCGGTAGCGCAGGCCGAGGCCCTCGGCGCGCGCGGTGTCCACCGCGTTCTCGCGGTCGACCTCCTCGACGTCGTAGCCCGTGGCCTCGACCACCTTGCGCCGCGAGGTGATCCCCGCCTCCATGGCCAGCACCTGCGCCTGGATATCCTTCAGCGGGTCGACCCAGTCCCAGCGAGGCGGGATCCACTGCACCATGCGCGCGGCCGCCGGATCCGCGAGGTCCAACCGACCGGCCAGCTGCGCGGTCTCCAGCCACCGCCGCCAGACGGGGCGGCAGAGCTGATGCGCGATCACCCCGTGCTGCAGCTGCTGCACGCGGCGGCGGAACTCGACCAGTTCGGCCCGCAGGCTGGAATAGTTGGCCTGGCGCACATCGCCGGTGACCAGATGATAGGGCAGCCCCAGCGAGGCCGAGACCGCCAGCAGCGTGCGGTACTGGAACGCCTCGTAGCCGCCGCCCACATCCGCGGGGCTCGAGAACTTCACATCCTCGCCGGGCAGCAGCACCTGCATCGTGCCGGGCTCGAGGCTGGCGATGGCGGCGCCATCCAGATCGGCCTCGTCCTCGCCCATCATCGGGTCTTCCGGCGCGGTCTTGGTGATGAACCCTGCGAACATCGCCGCGGTCTTCTTGCGGTCCAGTTCTGCGTCGTCATATTGATCGAGCAGGAACAGCCGCACCATGGCCGGGGCCACATGCGGCAGCCCGCGGATCTGCCCCGCATCGAGCGGGCGATAGATATGCAGCACATCCTCGGCCGGCACGCGCACGGTCTCCGGCACCGCGACACGCTGATCGGTGCTGTCGCCCGGATGGTTGCGGCGAAAGTGATAGGCCACGCGCCGCCCGATCGCATCGAACTCGACCCCGCAGCGGATGCGGTTGCCATTGGCGGCGGTGCCGGTCTTCTCGAAAGGCAGCATTTCCGATTGCAGCAGCTGCATCTGCAGCGGCACCAGCAGCCCGTCCTCGGCCCGGCGTGGGCGCATCCGCACGAAGCACTCGCCGGCGACGAACATCTCGCGCGCCACCATGGCCTGCAGCCCGTAGAAGTCGGTCAGCCCGTCGGCATCGGCCTCGTCCGTCCAGGCCAGCCAGAGCTGCTGGACGCGGTCGCGCAGGTCACCATCCTCGATCAGCGACGAGGGCTTGATCCCGTCGCCCACCACGTTCGCCGCAAAGGCCTCGCAGGAATTGGCCGCGTAGCCGTTGGTGACGATCAGTTCCCGCGCGCGGGCGAGCAGTTTCGGGCCGCCCGAGGCCACCAGCGTGTTGATGTTCTCCAGCGGCGGATTCCAGCCCCGCAGCCGGCGTTTGGACATGGCCCCTTCGAGGCGCGCGCGTGCGCCAGCCGGGCCACCCCGCGCGGGACGACGAAACCTGTCGAACAGCCCCATGGATCACAGCCCCTTCGTGGTGGTCACGCGCACATGGCGCACGATGCGCCGCCCCTCGAGGGCCGCGATCTCGCGGTCCAGCGCCTCGATCGCCCGGTCGATCTCCGCCACGCTGCGATACTCCACGGTCTTGCCGTCATAGCTGACGCGGGCCACGCCCGAGGATCGCTGCGCCGAGAGCGCGTCGCGGCGAGCGCGAAGCTCGGTGATTGTCGGCATTGATCACCTCATGTAATTCGAGCGCATCGTCCGCCGCCGCGCTGATGGGCGCGAGGGTGTGACCGCTGGCGTGTCCTCCGATCCATCCGGTTCCACGGCCAGCGACCGCTCCAGATCCTGCCAGCGCGCCTCCGACCAGCGATCCGAGCCCGCGATCCAGGCGGCCGCCCGGGCATAGACCCGACAGTCCAGCGCCTCGTTGCGCTCGCGCAGTTTCTGCCATTCGAGCTTCGAGAATCCGCGCTTGCCCTTCACGGTGACCAGCTGTTCCGCCGTCAGCTGCTTGAGCCATTCGCCGTCGGCCCATGTCGGCAGATGCACCGTTCCAGCCGGAAACGCGGCGCCGGCCGTGATCTCCTCTTGTGTCGGCCGGTCCTGCCGCAGGAAGCGGTAGGTCTCCGCCTTGAAGGTTGAGGTCGCCACCGACCACAGCCGTGCGCCGCGGCGCAGTCGGCGGCCAGCCACGGTGGCGTCGACATAGGTCGGGCCCGTCACCGGGCTCGCGCGGTTGAAGCCCTCAAGCCCTTTCACGGGGGCGACCTGCGTGAATCCGACCTGCCGCGCCCAGCCATAGACGGCGCTGGTCTCGTAGCCGGTGTCGATGGCCAGCTTGGCGATGGTCAGGTGCTGGCCGGAGGCATGCGCCCATGTCCGGCCCAGCAGGTCCGTCAGTGTCTGCCAGCAGGCCGGATCGCCGGGACCACCCTCGATGACGACGTGATCGACCAGCCAACTTTCGAGCCCGCGGCCCCAGGCCCAGACATCGATCTCGATCCGGTCCTTCTGCACATCCGCGCCCGCGGTGAGGAACAGCCCGCCAGCCGGCACGGTGCCCGCTTTCCACTCTTCGCGCCGCTCCGCCAGCCGCTGCCAGTCCGGCGCTTCGCCGGTCTCGAACCAGGTCTCGCCGAGAATGGTGTTGCGGAAGGCCCGCATCGCCTCGTCATTGCCCTGTGCCGCCTCCCAGGCCCGCGCGATCCGCGCCCATGAAAGCCAGCCGATCGGCGAGTAGAGCGCCGAGAGGTGATAGCCCACCGTGTGCGGGTCTTCCGACTCTGCCGTTGCGCGCCAGTCGCCCTCCGCCAGCATCTGGGTCTTGTGATGCTGGGCAATGGGCGCGTCGCAGCCCTCGCAGTGGTATTCTGCGGTGTCCGGCTGGCCCTTCTGCCATCGTAGCCGTTCGAACCGCAGCCATTGCACATGCCCGCAATGCGGGCATGGCACATGATAGCGGCGCTGGTCGCTGGCCTCGAACTCGCGCTCGATGCGGCTCAGCCCGCGGATCGTGGGCGTCGAGATTAGCAGCGCCTTGCGGCGATGCGCGAAGGTCAGCGACCGCGCCTCGGCCAGGCTGACCGGATCGCCTTCTTCGTCGGCCGAGGCCGGATAGGCGTCGACCTCGTCGAGAAACAGGTACCGCGCCGGGGTCGAGCGCAGCCCGACCGCCGAATTGGCCCCGGTCATGATCAAGATGCCGCCTGCGAACTCCTTCGAGAGCATCGTGTTGCCCGCGTCGCGCGAGCGCGCGGGCTTGATCCGCTCCCGCAGCTCCGGGCTTTCCTCGATCAGCGGATCGATCCGCTGGCGCGAGTTGCGCTTGGCCAGTTCCACCGTCGGCTGGACCGCGAGCATCGGCCCCGGCGCGTGATGCATCACGAAGCCGATGAAGCAGTTCCCGGCTTCCGTCGCGCCCACCTGCGCGGCCTTCATGAACACCACCCGCTGCACCGGGCTGACCGGCGACAGCGCATCCATGATCTCGCGCATGTAGGGCGTGCGCGCGGTCTTGTAGCGCCCGGGTTCGGCGCTCGCGCGCGACGACAGCCAGCGATGGCGATCAGCCCATTGCGACACGGTCAGGTCCGGGTCGGGGCGAAGGCCCCGCGACCAGGCGCGCAGCAGGTCGTTGGCACCGTCGAACCCCGCGACATCGTCATCCAAGGCCGCTGCGGATCTCGGCGAGACTGTCGAGCTGGGCGCGGACATGGGCTTCCAGAACCTTTTGCATCACCGCTGCCTCCACCGTGATCCCCACGCCGAGGGTGGCCGCCAGTTCCGAGGCCATGAGCGCGGCCACCCGCGCGGGCCAGGTCACCCAGGCATCGCGTTCCTCGCGCGCCAGCCGAAAGATCAGCGTTTCCGCGCGCGCCTTGTCGACCAGGTCGCCTTTCAGCTTTTGCAGCCGGATGCGGCGTTCCTGCGCCTTGAGCACCTCGTTCGCGGTCTTGGCCTGCAGGAAGGTCGTGCTGCCGCCGACGGCCGGCGCGGCCATTCCCTGCTCCTTGAGCGTGTCTCCAACCGCGGAGACGGCGGCCTCGGGCACCGGCTTCAGCTTTGCCTTTGCGGCCGTGGTTGCCTTGGGAGCCGCACGGGATTTCGAAGGGTCGGTCGTCTCCGCCCGACGGGTGTCGGATGCTTCGGGATCAATGCTGCCATCGGCAAAGAGTATCAGCCGCCCCGCATCCTTGGCCTTCTGGATCGCCCCGCGCGACAGGCCCACGCGCGCGGCATACTGGCGTTCGCTCAGGCCCTGCATGGCTCACTCCGCGCGGCATAAAGCAATGGTATTGCTGCGATTTCCGTTGATTGTGTTCCGCCCCGGAGCGAACGTCGATCCACAAGCACGATGCAACTCACCACTCGGAGCCACACCATGACCAACCTCAACCCGATCACCACCCCGCGCCACCAACTGCGCGCCGAGAAGGCCAAGCGGAACCGCGAAGCCGCCCTGAACGCCTTCATCGCAAAGAAGGCCGAAATCGACGAACAACTCGCCCGCCTGCAGGCGCTCAGCGACGACCACTTCAACTGCTATCCCGACGAGGTGGGCTGGGCCATGGTCGGCACGCTCGAGCACTACAACGGGCTGCTCAAGCGCATCACCGACAGCGCCTTCGGCGAGGGCGAATACGCCGGGTAACCCCTTCGGACCCTGACCAAGGACGGCCCGCCACCATGGCGGGCTTCACCCGGTAGAAGCTCCTGCATGTCGCACGAGCCGAAACCGGAGACCATCCATGACCCAGATCCAGCTGTCCGACGCCCAGTCCGTCATCCTGTCCACCGCCTGCGCGCGCGACGACGGGGCCGTGTTCCCCGTCACCACCACCCTCAAGGGCGGCGCGGTCGGCAATGTCTGCAAAAGCCTGCTGAAACGCGGGCTGATCGAGGAAATCGAAGCGACCGACCTCAACACTGTCTGGCGGCATGACGAAGAGCGCGGGCCCATCAACCTGCGCGCGACGCCGCTGGCCTACAGCACCCTCGGGATCATCGACGCGCCCGACGCGCAGGACGACGACCAGCCGGAGCCCGAGGCCACACCGCAGCCCGTGCGCCGCCGCAGCAGAACCAAGCAGGAGGCGCTGATCGCGATGCTCCGTGCCGAGGGCGGCGCGACCATCGACGAGATCGTGGCGGCCCTCGAATGGCAACCACACACCGCTAGGGGTGCGATGTCCGGCGCGCTCAAAAAGAAGCTTGGCCTGACGATCGCCTCCGAGAAGGTCGAGGGCAGAGGTCGGGCGTACAAGATCGCAGAGGGCTGAACGAACACGCCCAAAACCCGACCAAGCCGCCGTCCTGCCGGGCGGCGGCTACGCACTCCACGGTGGCAGTTGATCGACGCGAAGGGCGCACTGCGAACGGGCGGCGATGCTTTCGCATGCTACGAGTTCAGCACACCGGTCACAGCCCTTTCTCGACGGTAGCGTCATGAGCATATGCTGCCGCAGAATTTCCCACGACGGGTGCGGAGCGGTGTGAGTTTCAGGTACCACATCACACATGTAACTTTGATTCGCAGCGGCCATTCAAAACGGTCCCCGCAGTAGCCGCAAAGGGCTGTCAGCTTTTCCACCAGCATGTGACGGCAAGAGACGACCCATTTGTCGTTCTGCTCCAGCATGATGGCGCTGACTGCGACGTCCACGGGAGCACGAAATCACGATTATCCACGCGTATCCAAAAGGACGGCAGAGTCTGGCATTTCGCGCGTTGGTAAAAGACTGCGGAGGTCCACCACTTGCATAACGGTCGGGTCATCCTGATGTATCGTTATCAAGAAGGAGACTGTTCTGGTCCGACGATCAGGCTGTTTTCACGATCAGTCTATATCCAAACCTGTCGCGAGGCTGGCCCTCTTCCGATCTGGGAACAATATCTCCCGGCACCTTGGGAAACTATGAAGGGAGGCCTACGCCAGCCGTGCCGCAAACTCGACAGAAAAGAAAGATACGCACAGTGAAAGACTTACTAACGATTTCTTATCGAAGCAGGGAAAAGTTGATCGATCCGGCGCAAGATGTGTTCACCATCGTTGCTGAAAGTCAGCCAAAGAACAAGGCGAACGACATCACAGGAGTCCTGCTTTTCGACGGCAAGTTTTTCATGCAAACCATCGAGGGCCCGCCGGCAGAAACCAATGACCTCTTTGCGAGCATTGCCGAGGATGACAGGCACGAGAATGTCGAGCCATTCGGAATACAGGACATCGAAGAGCGGGATTTCCCCGATTGGCACATGGAGCTGCTCGAACCCAATGAAACCGCCAGGATTGTACCGGATATGAAGAAGTTCAAGTATTCTTATCTACGGTTGCGTGAAATACAGGCCGCGGCGACAGAGGTAGCAAGCGTTAAACGCGCCAAGCGCAGGTATCATTGACGATACGCCACCCCGGTAACCAGCCGGTGCCGACATTTCGCTGAACATCAAGAGAGCCACCTCTCCACCAGTTCAGCACGATCAGGCCCGGCACACTGTCGTCTGCCCGCTCGGTATCGCGCAACAGACCCAATCCCTTCGGCAGCTTGACCCGCGGAACCTGCAGATAGATAGGCAAAGCGGCGGCTCGCGGCGTTCCAGTCGCCCATGGCAACGCAGACAGCCCACACCTGGCGTTCGCCAAAAGCCCGGATCTGGGCATCTCGCCGAGGCGGTGTTTATTTTTTAAGCTATGCAAGGAGTGTCATGCTGCATTGCAGCAAAAGTCCTTTCCTACCGTGCATTTTCAGGTTACTTCACGGATAGGGATATCGATAGCTCCTCCTCCTCCCTGAGCTTTTCGATCCAAGGCGGTGACGCTCTCCTCCTCCCTGCGTCACCGCCGCCCTTTCCCAAAGAAAGCAATGAGTTGTCGGACTTCCGTGGTACGTCAGAGCGGCTGAATAGTCTTGCGTCACCGACCCAGCCTCATCGCAGGCGACGTGCCTCGAAAAGCCGCCTCAGCGCGTAGGACCGCGCGAGGCTGACCAGCGTAAAGACGAGCCCAATCTTCAGATTCTGCGCCAGTGTGACGTGCAGGCCGAAAATCGGAAAGATCAGGGTTTGCGTCAACACAGCGATGCCGTAGCCCGCGACAACATTCGTGACCGCTTCGATCATCGACATCTTGCGGCTCTGGCTCATCGCGCTCCCTCCGGCAGGCTTTCCAGAAACGCCGTCACGAATTCCGCCGCGAGCGGCGGCACGATCGCATTGCCGTAGCCCCGCAGGAGCCCCATGCGGCCGGGTATCCCATCAACCAGCGGGAATGTTCCGGGTTCAACGGGCCGCCAGCGGCCATCGCGGCAGAGGAACCAGTCCGGATCTCGCCAGACGCCGTCCGTCGCATTGGTCCCGGCGGGGTCGGCGCCTTCGACCAGTCGACCAGCTTCACCGTCCTGCGGCTCGCATCGGTGTTTCCGGCCGCGTTGTAACTGTCCGTTGCCGGCGAGCCGGCCATCGCCGTCGACCAGCCCGCCAGCCAGACCTGTCGGCCGAGCAGCGCATTGATCGGCACCGCCCGGCATTCCGATCCGTCCTTGTGATCCCGCGCCGAGGCCGTCGCCCAGCCTGCCTGCGGAAGAGTCGAGGGCGACGGCGCCGAAGAACAGCCGCTGGCGGATATGCGGTGCGCCGATGCCCGCAGCCGGCAGATCGGCCGCCGCGACGGCGTAAGATGCCGCTTCCAGGTCAGCGGCCAGAGCGTCGAACCACGCCCAGTCAGCCGGGTCCTCAATTGCCGTGCAAGTCGCTCCGCCAACGCGTCCGAGCACTGTCGCGCTCGCGACCTGCTCGCCGAACACGAAGTCCGGTCGGCAAGCGGCGACGAGGCGCAGGAAGGCTGGCGCGAGATGGCGGTCATCGTTCTGTCCCTTGCGCTGCCCGGCCTGGCTGAACGGCTGGCAGGGTGGCGAACCGGTCCAGACGGGCAGATCCTCGGCCACGCCCGCGAGGCGCAGCGCGTAGGGCCAGCCGCCGATCCCTGCGAAAAAATGACATTGCGTGAAGTCGCGCAGGTCCTGCGGCTCGACCTCGACGATGGAGCGCGCGTCCACCTCGCCTGCGGGCAGCAGCCCGGCCGCGATCAGCTCCCGTAGCCATGCGCAGGCCGCGGGATCGGCATCGTTGTAATAGACGGCCATCAGGCAGCGGCTTCGGCCTTGTCGCCCAGCCGTTCCTCCTTCACCTCGGCGAAGGTCCGGCCATCGCCATCGAGGATTGCGTCCCCGCCTGTCTCCGCCTGCCAGCGCTCCACGGCGACATCGACATAGGCGGGGCTGATCTCCATCGCGAAGACGCGGCGGCCATTGGCTTCGCCCGCCATGATCTGAGAGCCGGACCCGGCGAACGGCTCGTAGCAGACACCGCCGCGCGCAACGTGCTGGCGCATCGGGATGCCGAACGCGTCGAGCGGTTTCGGCGTCGGGTGGTCGGGCCGCTCGTCCTTCGTGAAGCTGGGCATCTCCCATGTCGAGGGTAGCGTCTGCTCGGCCACCTTCGGCGGGCGGTTCGGGCGGCGCCAGCCCATGAAGCAGGGCTCGTGCTTCCAGAGGTAATGCGACCGGGTGAGAACCCCGCGGTCCTTCACCCAGATGATCTGCTGATGCACGAAGGCCCCGGCTTTTTCCCAGCAGGCCTCCAGCATCGCCTGGCGGCGCGACGCGTGCCAGCAATACCACGCGGCATCCTCGGTGATCGCCTCGGCGACAGCGGCGGAAATGAACCCGTCGTAGAGCTCCGCGCCCTGCGAACTGTCGTCCCAGGTATTGCCGTAGGACTGCGACCAGTCCTTGTTGCGTGTGGGATGGTTCGAGCCGTCGTAATCCACCAGATACGGCGGATCGGTCGCGAACAGCACCGCGCGCTCGCCGTTCATCAGGCGGCGGACGTCTTCGTGGCTGGTGCTGTCGCCGCAGAGCAGCCGGTGGTCGCCGAGGATCCACAGATCGCCGGAGCGCGAGGCCGGGTTGCGCGGTGGTTCGGGGATGGTCACCGGGGGCACGGAGCCCCCGGCGCCACCCTCTTCTTCACCACCCGCCTCCGGATCGAACGCCAGCAGCTTGTCGAGTTCGCCGTCGGAGAAGCCGACCAGCGACAGGTCGTAGTCGTCGGCCAGCAGCTCCTGCAGCTCGGCCGAGAGGAGCAGTTCATCCCACTCCGCCCAGTTCGTCGACTGGTTGGCCAGCAGACGGAACGCCTTGATCTGCGTCTCTGACAACTCGTCGGCGAGGACCACCGGCACGGTGTCGAGACCGAGCAGCCGGGCCGCCTTCAGCCGCAGGTGCCCGTCGACCACCAGCCCGTCGCTGCGCGCGACGATCGGGATGCGGAAGCCGAATTCCACGATGGCCTGCGCCATCCGGTCGACCACATCGTCGTTCTTGCGCGGGTTGCGCTCGTATTCGACGAGGCGGCCGATGGGCCATTGTTCAAGCTGCAGCGCGTTGGTCGGCATGGGCGGAACTCTTGAGCAGGTGCAGGGTCACCGTCCGGCGCGCATGGATGCTGCAGAACAGGACGAGCTTGGTGACGGGCAGCGGCGGGTCGACCGCCTCGACATCGTGGAACACGCTCTCCACGCGCTTGTGGCAGGCGCGGCAGAGCGGGATCAGGTTGGTCGGCGTGTTGTCTCGCGTGAGGCGGAACGGGATGATGTGGTGCACCTGAAGGTGCCTGGTCCTTCCGCAGAAGGCGCAGAAAGGCGTCTGCCGGAGCGCAGCCTTGCGGATCGTTTTCCATCGCGAGCCGCGCCCGCGGATCCGCGGCGTCCGGCACAGATGGCGCTCGTAGCAGGACCGCGAGCAAAACCGCCCGCTGGAGTTCGTGCGATCCGACAGGACCGACCTGGCGATGCGAAACGAGCCCCCGCAGGTCGCGCATGTTCGCTCGACCGATTTGGCGGCACGTAGGCAGCCGAGGCTGCAGTACTTCTGCCGGTTGCTCGGTGATGATACAAAGCTGCATCGGCAATGCTGGCAGGTTTCGTAGTTCGGCTTGACTGTTGGTCTCCCAAACCGTTCCGCTGCAGAGGCACGGCTCGAGCAGCTGCGGCATCGCTGTGCCGCATTATCGGCTCTCACCTGCTCGATCTTTCCACACTCGATACAGGATCGTACGTAAGCGCCAGCTGGGCCCCACGGGCTTTTCAGCTTGACGTCTGGAAGTTCCAAGGGAGGAGTTCGTCGATCCG